>JALZOH010000206.1 GCA_030857305.1 Acidobacteriota bacterium | reverse complement strand
CCACCGGACTTGGTGACGGCACGTTTGAATTGTGGAATGAGAAAATTTCAGTGGTGGGCGGCAAAACACAAAACGAGCGCGGAAGCATCGCCGGTTCGGTCATTACAATGCTCGATGCGGTAAAAATGATGATTTCTCTGGGTATTGACGAGCGGGAAGTTTCACGAATGGCAAGCCTCACTCCGGCAAAAACGCTTGGGATTGAAAAGGACTTTGGTTCAATCGAAATCGGCAAACGCGCTGATTTAGTTGCGCTCGACGAACAGGGAAATGTCATATTAACAATCGTCGGTGGGAAGACTTTTTACTAAAAACAAATTCACAGGGGTAAGGAGGGGGAACAGGGACGAAAAAATTTAGAAGCTATCTCAAAGGGGCGCAAAGAAAGATTTTCTATTCAAATCTTTGAAATAACCTCGCGCTGGCGCTTTCTCGTCACCAGAAAAACTCCCGTAAAAATTAAAATCATCGCCAAAAAAATTCTTGGTTTCCAATCTTCTCCCAAAACAAAAATTGCCAGAAACGTGCCGATCAGCGGCTGCAGATAAATATAAACCGCGACAACGGATGGCTCGACCCGCGCCAAAGCCCAGGTGTTCCAGTAATATGCAAGAATTGTCGGAAAAAGCACGATTGCCGCGAGGGCTGCCCAGGACGGGAAACTGACATCTGCAAGCTCAACCGATTGTAGAAAATACAATCCGACCGGAACGTTAATAATACTCGCAAAAAGAAAGAGCCACGCAATTGATTTGAGCGCGCCATAATGAGTAATTAATTTTTTTGAGACGGCAACATATGTCGCATAAGACATACTGTTGAGAATTATCAAAATATCGCCCTGCGTCGTCGCCGACGAAAAGCTCGCGTTGGTCGGGTCGATCAGATAAATTACACCGCCTGCCGCCAAAATTATGCCGACAATTTTTTGCCACGAAAATTTATCGTTTCCGATCAAGACGCTGACAATGATGGCGAAAACCGGAATCATCACGGCAAGCAAGGATGTGTTAGTCGCCGTCGTCAGCGATAAACCTTTGAAAAAAAGAAGCTGATTGAAGATAACGCCGAAAAAGCTGAATAACGCAAAGTGGAAATAATGGCTGCGTTTGTCGAGACGTAGATCGCCGCGAAACTTTTGCAGTGTATAAAAAGCGAGCGCCGCGCCGGCAACGCGAAAACCGACAATCGCAAAACTCGGAAACGCCAGAAGCGCGAACTTTCCCAGAATCGGCGCAGAGCCGAACATCAGTTGGACGGCAAGTAATGCGATATGCGGAGAAAAATTAGCGGATTCGGAGTCGGATTTGTTCAAGGTTGTTGGCTGTGGGCAATACTTTCAAAGCGAGCTGATGATTTTCCCCGTTCGTTTTGCTTTCATATAAATTTCTTTGAGTTCGGATTTGATTCCGCCGCCGAAAACAATTCGGTAAGGCAAAAGAAATCCGTCATAAACGATTTTAGCTTGGAAAGGCAGTAGAATTGTTTTAACGCGAATGGGAAGAGCAAACTTTGGAAAATTTTCGTCCAAAGCGTCGGTTAAACTCAAGACTTCATAAACTTGATTTTCATCGGACACGAAAATTGCGTGATTTTTCAGATAACGCTCGATAAAAAATTCACCGGCAACGAAATTCTTCCACTTGGAAATCACCGCTAAATTCTTCATCGAAAAATCCTCCGGATTTTCGTCAATAAAATCGTCAATCAAACGAATGTTTTTAAATAAAGCCGCGTGAACTTCGTATCTTTCATTTATCGAAATCTTTTTAAACTTTGCCGCCAAAGGAAACTCAGGTAAAACCTTGAGCTTTTGATTGGCAAAAAATTGTAGAGCCAACATCAGCTTAAAAAATAGTTTCGCTTCATCAGGCAGTAAAGTCATTAGATCAACATCAAAATCGGATTCTCCAGCATATGCTTGAATGTCTGCAAAAACTTCGCGCCCGTCGCGCCGTCAATGACGCGGTGGTCGCACGACATCGTGACACTCATTACGTTACGGATAACGATTTCGCCATCGCGCACCACCGCTTTCGGTGCGGCTGAGCCGACGGCGAAAATCGCGGCTTCCGGTGGATTAATAATCGCCGTGAATTGCTCGATGCCGAACATTCCAAGGTTTGAAATCGAAAACGTCGCGCCGGTGTATTCTTCCGGTTGAAGTTTTTTCTCGCGAGCGCGTCCCGCCATTTCTTTAATTTCTTTAGAAATTTCCGCAATGCCTTTGCGGTTTGCGCCGCGAACGACCGGTGTTATCAAGCCTTCGTCAATCGCGACCGCCACGCCGACATCGGCATCTTCATAAAAGCGAATCGTTTTGTCCTGGTATGAGGAGTTTACAAACTGATGTTTGAGTGATGCCATCGCCGCGACTTTAACGATGATGTCATTGACGCTGACCTTGTCTTCTTCCTTGATGCTCGCATTTATCTGTTTGCGAAACTCCATCGCCTTATCCATTTCGATTTCAACCGTCAGATAAAACGTCGGAATAGGTCCGATTGATTGCGCCAGACGTTGGGCGATAACTTGCCGCATTTTTGAAGTATTTTCATCGCGAAATCTCGACGCGCCTTGAATTTCAGCGGTTTGCTCAAAATCCGGAACGCCTTGCATCCGCTCGACTGGCTGACGGCTGACGGCTGACGGCTGACCGCTTTTTATCGCTTCTTCTATATCGCGCTTGATAATTCTGCCCTTCGGACCCGAACCCCTTATTGATTTGAGATTGACATCATTTTCCGAAGCCATCCGCGCCGCAATCGGCGAAACAATCATTCTGCCATTTTCGGATTTCGGATTATCTGCCTGAGCCTCTTCGACCGCTTCGGGACGCTGATAATCATAGCTCCGACCTTCGGTTTCCGAGACATCTTGCGACTGGTCTTCTGTCTTTGATTTTTGGATTTCGGAAATTTGTTCACTGTCCGCCGTTTCCGTTTGCGGTGTGTTGACTGCCGACTGCTGACTGTCATTTGCGCCATTGGTTGATTCGCCATTGAGGAGCGCGGAAAAGTCTTCGCCCTTTTCCCCAATGATGCCGATAGTTTGACCGAGTTTTGCGTTTTCGCCGCCGGGAATGATAATTTTGAGCAGCGTTCCGGCTTCGAGCGAAGTCATCTCCATCGTCGCTTTGTCGGTGTCAACTTCGGCAATCGTTTCGTTCGCTTCAATCGCATCACCTTCATTTTTCACCCAACGAGCGATTTGTCCTTCCTCCATCGTCGGAGAAAGTTTCGGCATTAAAATTTTGTTCGCCATAAAATTAAGTTCTTATAAATCTTGTTCAGTCAAACGTACTTGTTTTAGCAAATATTTTAGCAATCCGATTTTCAGCGTCTGATTTTTGCGAATCGGAACGAAAATCCGCGCATCGTTTCCTGTTTTTCCGTCAATGTGATGACTACCTTGCACCCGCACAAATTCCAGCCGTGTTTTTCGAGAATTTTAGCAAATTCTTTTCCAGAAATTGATTTTATACGGCAGTTTCTAAAAGTTTGTCAGTCGCGCCAATTGAAATTGCCGAAACGTCAACCAATAAACAGCCTTCAATCGCTTCGTAAAAATTTTGCAAAAGTTCTTCAAAGTTTCGCCTTGCATAGCGCAGCCCCGAATTGCCGGAACTTCCGCCCAAAATCTGCATTCTTCTGCTTCGTGAATAAAAACTTTTAATTTCATAAATAGCAAACTTCTTTGATTGCCGCGATAATTTTCGGAACATCAGGCAGCGCGAGTTCTTCCAAATTTTTCGCATATGGCATCGGCGCTTCAGCGCACGAAATTCTTTTCACGGGCGCGTCCAAATAATCAAAAGCATGTTCCGCGACCTGGTGGGAAATTTCCGCGCCGACCGACGCGAAAGCGTGCGATTCTTCGACGACGATAAGGCGATTTGTCTTTTTCACGGATTTTACAATCGTATCAATATCGAGCGGTTTTATCGTGCGCGGGTCGACGACTTCGACCGAAACGTCAAAATCTTTTTGCATTTGTTCGGCGGCTTGCATCGCCAGCGGAACAGTCATCGAACGCGCAACAATCGTGCAGTCCGTCCCTTCGCGTTTGACGTCGGCAACTCCTAAAGGAATCAAAAAATCCGGGTCTTCGGAAACTTCACCTTTGATGCCGTACATTCTTTCCTGTTCGAGAAAGACAACCGGATTATCGTCGCGAATGGCGGATTTTAATAAACCTTTTGCGTCGGCAGGCGTTGAAGGCATCACAACTTTTAAGCCCGGGAAATTCGCGTAAAACGCTTCGAGTGCCTGTGAGTGCTGGGAAGAAACCTGGTAAGCCGAGCCATTCGGACCGCGAAAAACAATCGGAACTTTGAATTGTCCGCCCGACATATAACGCATTTTTGCAGCGTGATTGATGATTTGATCTGAGGCGAGAATCGAAAAATTAAAAGTCATAAATTCGATGACCGGACGAAGTCCCGCCATCGCCGCGCCAACGCCGACCGCCGCGAAACCAAGTTCGGTAATCGGCGTGTCAACGACGCGCTTGTCGCCGAATTCTTTCCAAAGCCCGCGCGTGACTTTGTATGCGCCGTCGTATTCGGCGACTTCCTCGCCCATTATAAAAACGTTTTCGTCTCGGATAATTTCTTCGCGCAGCGCTTGATTGAGCGCGTCGCGGATTGTCAAAATTGCCATAAGTTAGTGGTCGGTGGTCGGTGTTCAGTAGTCAGATTTTCTGTTTTAGCGAACGTGAAAGACCATTGATTAGGCGACCTGCTTCTGCTGTTTTTTCTAAAATTATATTCGATTCTTTTGCCCTTAAATAATTTAAACTTTCGGCGATTAAAATTTGTGTTTCCGTTTCCATCAGCGAACCGTAAGCGAATGAAAGATGATGCAGAAATTCTTTTGTCGAATCGCGTCCTTGTCCTTCGGCGATGTTCGACGGAACGGAAACCGCCGCCCGCCGAATTTGACTTGTCAAACCATAAATTTCCTCTTTCGGAAACTCTTTTGTTAATTCATAAATCTGCTTGACCAGTTCCATTGCTTTTTGCCAAGCAATCAATTGCCGGTAACTTTGAACTGCCATAATCTTTTCTCCTGAAAAATTAAAATTCTGGAGTTAGATTATAAACTGACCACCGACCACTGACTACTGCTCAAGCATAAACATCCGTGAACAACTCCTCCTCATCCGGCAGCGGACTTTCATCAGCAAATTTCAATGCTTTCTCTACTGCCTCTTTCGCCCGCCCTTCAATCTCCGCATAATCTTTGTCGGAAATAACTTTCGCTTCCGTCAAACTTTGCTTAAAAAGAAAAATTGGGTCGCGTTCCTGATATTTTTTTATTTCATC
>JALZOH010000205.1:242-5391 GCA_030857305.1 Acidobacteriota bacterium | reverse complement strand
CGATTAACTCCAAAATACCCTGCGCTCCAATTTTCTATGCCGTAGGTTTCAACCGTCTGCTCTGTAACTGTGGTCAAGTGTTAGTAGCTCCAAAAATAAAAATATCCGTTCAGTATAACTGAAAATTGAAATAAAATTTTATGAATTATGAAATTTACCAAAAAACCGAGGCTATAACAACAAGGTTTTTTGCAAACTTCAATTTTTTGTGTTTGATTAATCGCTCTAAATCGATCGAATTGGATGAATTAATTTATAAAAATTGTGAAATCCGGCTCGGTAAAAAAAATCGTTTTTCGATTGATTACTATATTACGCTGTTAAATAAAAGTGGTTGGACACAGAATTCTGAATTAATATCATCTAAGATTTCTATTGCTTATATTTCAGAATACTTGTCAAATACAATTAAGGTTTGCAAGTTTTAAGCTCATATTTTTTAGGTTTATTTTTGCCTGACATGAAAGACAAACACGCTTGCTTAATAAACTCAGGAGATTATATGAAAAAATTGATTTTCACGCTTGTTTTTGTTCTTTTTACCGTAACAACAAGTTTTTCTCAAACTCCGACTCCAACACCGAAGCCCGCCGGTGACGATAATGATGTCGTGAAGATTTCGACGACCTTGGTGCAAGTTGACGTGACCGTGACGGATCGAAAGGGAAACGTCGTCAAAGATTTAAAGCCGGAAGATTTTGAGATTTTTGAAAACGGCGAGAAACAGGAAATCAGCAATTTTTCGTTTGTTTCCGCAAATTCAGAGACCGTACAAACAAATACAAATCAAACCGCCAAGGATAAAAGTTCCATTCCGCTTTTGTCCACCCCGCTTAAGCCTGAGCAAGTGCGGCGGACGATCGCGCTCGTGGTCGATGATTTAACGCTTTCTTTTGAAAGCACTCATTATGTCAGAAGAGCTTTGAAAAAGTTTGTTGACGAGCAGATGCAAAACGGTGATTTGGTAGCAATCGTCCGCACCGGCGGCGGTACGGGAGCGCTCCAGCAATTTACTTCCGACCGTCGGCAGCTTTATGCGGCAATTGAAAAGGTGCGCTGGAATTCGCTCGGCGCAGGCGGTGTGGGCGCGTTTGCTCCGATCGAAGCCACGCCGCTTGAGAACTTGAAATCTACCGGCGCCGATGTAAGTGAGGAACAACTGGAGGCTGAGAAAGATTCTATCAGAAACTCCAATCAATTTAGAGAAGATTTATTCGCTACCGGCACGCTTGGCGCAATCAATTACATTGTTCGCGGAATGAAGGATTTGCCCGGACGTAAATCGATAATGCTTTTGTCTGACGGGTTTCAGCTTTTCTCCGAAACGACGAGCGGTTTTAAGGATTCAACCAGAGTTTTGGAAGCGCTGCGTCAATTAGTCGATTTAGCCAACCGTTCATCGGTCATCGTTTACACAATGGATGCCAGGGGTTTGACGATTACCGGATTGACCGCGCAAGATAGCACTGCCGGTATTTCAGCCGAGCAATTAGGCGAAAGAATTAGCGAACGCCGCGACAAACTTTTTGATACGCAGGCAGGTCTTGTTTATCTCGCAAGGGAAACCGGCGGATTCCCGATTATCAACAACAATGATTTAAGCGGCGGAATTCGCAAAATACTCGATGACCAAAGTTATTATCTGATCGGTTACCAGCCGGACACCGATACTTTCGACACGAAAACACGTCGGTTTAATAAGTTAGAAATAAAAGTCAATCGCAAGGATACGCTCGTGCGCTATCGGAGCGGTTTTTTCGGCATTACCGACGAACAAATCCAGAAGCCTATAAAACAAACTCCACAGCAGCAAATTATGTCCGCGCTTTCTTCGCCTTTCTCTGCCGGCGGAATTTCCCTGCGCTTAAACGCGCTTTTTGGCAGCGGCGCGAAACAAGGTTCTTTTGTCCGCTCGCTCCTGCACGTTGACGCCAAAGATTTGAAGTTTACGAATGAACCAAATAATACCAAAAAAGCCGTTTTCGACGTGTTGGCAGTCAACTTTGGCGATAACGGCGTGCCGGTTGATCAAATCAGTAAAACTTATACGCTTACTTTGAAAGACAGCCAGTATCAGAATTTTTTGAACGAAGGATTTGTTTATCAATTTACATTCCCGATAAAAAAAGCCGGGGCGTATCAAATGAGAGTGGCGCTTCGCGACCATACCAGTGAACAGGTAGGCTCGGCGAGCCAATTCATCGAAGTCCCAAACTTAAAAAAAGAACGTTTAACCCTTTCAGGAATCGTGCTTGAAAACCTTTCATCCGAACAATTTCAAAAACAGCAAGTCAGCACGTCGAACACAAAAGTAGAAGAAAACATCAGTCAGACTAATCCGATGACCGACACCGCCCTGCGAAGTTTCAAGCGCGGAACAATTGTTCGCTATGGTTTTGAGATTTACAATGCAAAATTAGCGAGCGCGCAAAGACCGCAACTGCAAACGCAGACGAAAATTTTTCGTGATGGCAAACTTTTTTTTGAAGGTCAACCAAAGCCTCTCGACCTTGCCGGACAAACCGATTTTCGTTCGGTAAAATCGACGGCGGCGATAAACTTAGGAGCCGGGATGCAACCGGGTGAATATACTTTGCAAGTTATTGTGACTGATGTTTTAGCCAAGGAGAAACGAAAAATTGCCACTCAACTCGTTCAATTTGAAATCGTTAAATAACTTTATTAAGAGTAAAAATTCTTTTTCAAAATAAACCGCAAAATATTAAAAGCCACCTGATTATTACCTCAGGCAGCTTTTTTGTTTTTTTGAAATTAATTCTAAACAGCTACTACTTCAATTTCAGGATCAATTTCATCTTTGATCATATTCTCGATCGCCATCAGTGTTCCGGTTAAGCTGGAAGGGCAACTTCCGCACGCGCCCTGATAGCGGATCTTTAAAGTTTTATCTTCCAAATCCAAAATTTCCAGCCAACCGCCATCGCTTGCCAAATAAGGGCGGATTCTTTCGTCGAGCAGTTCATTTATTTGTCCGATTACCGGATTGTCGCTTGCCGCCGCCGCAATCGCGCCGCCGAGCTCTTTAGCCGCCGAGCCATTTGTGCCGCTACCACCGCCGCCCACTGATTCAGCCGCGCGAATCGGGACGGCTAAAAGAGGTAAAATTTCGTCCCAATCGGCTTCATCGGTTTTTTCCACCGTAATCATTTTGTCCATATAAAAGACGGACACAACATCACCGATGTCAAAAATTGATTGAGCTAATTTATCATTTTGACCGGCACCGGCTGTGTCAAATGAGTGAGAAGTTCCGTGACTAACGGCTTCTTTCAAAATAAATTTAACGGCGTTCGGATTCGGTGTTTCTTGGATATCTGCAATTTTCGGCATTCTTTTTTATTTCTCTCGTCAATCTCAAAATGTCCGGATTATAAATCTTTACATTTTAGTAAACATTATAACCTTTCCCTGCGCTTTTTGCATTACTGCACAAAAAATCACAATCTAATAAATTTTGCGCAGACGCAAAAACATACACTTAACAATCACGCACGATTGAATCAACAAGTTTTTAAAGCCGAGCTTTGAAAAATATTTTCAATTTTGTATTTGGAATTGAATTGGATGGTAAACAAAAAGACAGAGGGAATTTTAGTGCGACAAAACCTTTCGGTATCGTACTTCTCGTTTATATGAACGCTGCACAAACAGCATAACACGGCAAGCATTAAGTTAAAGGTTTATGCTCTATTTGGAGCCTACCTAAAAATTAGATGCTTGCCGCGGAACTCAGGAAAATCTTGTCACTCGGTAATATGGATATCGTCGCGGGTGTTCACTCTGCCGAACATAAAAAGCCCGCCTAAAACGACAGCTAGAAGAGCGAAAATTATTCCCATAATAAGGTAAGTTGAGTTCTTAGCCGTTTGGAAAGAATAGAAAAAGTAAGCCGCTACTCCCGCTGCGATTAGGGCTAAAACTGCATACAGCAAATCCTTCATAAAAATCACCTCCGTTTTATGTTAAAAAAGGTTAGAACTTCCGAAGTCTCGCCGGCTCTGACAAATCCTTTATGTGTTAATAATAAAAGATTTAGAATATGCCTCTAAAAATCTTAATCTACTTGTGACGAAATGCAAATTATGTTAACTCTATTTGCTATAAAAGGCAAGGATTTTTTCGAAGAGGCATAATCTATTTTAATTTTGTCGTTGACATATTAGAAAAACTCGAATTACGCGGCAGTTTCAAAAAGTTCTAATATTTGTTTGCCTTCATTTGAACGCGGGTCAATCGTGCGAATGTGTTTGCGACCCTGCATTTCCCAAATCGCCGTTACTTTCCCCTCTTTTTCAACCGTGTGGTATGAAACATCTTCAGCGTTTTCCGCGCTTTCAACCGTTTCTGTAGTTTCCGGCGTTATATCTTGAGTAGATTGTTCTGCTGTTTGAGCAGTATCGTTTGTTGTTGCGTCGGCGTCTATGAAATTCGTTTCTTGCTGCGCCGTTTCAGTTCCGTTTTCTGACATTATATTTTTAAAGAATCTCCTTGAGCTAAATTAGTTCGGATAAGAAAATTGTTCATATGAGACGAATTTTGACATACCCCCGAAACTAAAGCAAGCAATAATCAAATTTTGATTGCGGGTAAACTCCGCTAAAGACTTATTTAAATACCTGCGTATATTCATGTTTAATTTTTCTTTCGCTTAAACTCTATTTCGTAAAACCAGAAATCATTGTTCGGTTGGTCAATTTTCATCTCGTCGGTTCTCCCTGTTTTATCAATCGTAAAAGTTACAAAGCCGTGCGGAAAATTATATGCGACCGACTGTCGCATATAATTTGAAATGTATCAAAGTGCCAATGCTCCAAATCGGCAACAAAATTCGGCGACTGTACAAAGCGCAACACCAGGTTGCCGTTTTCTTCAATTGTAATGGGAAATTCAAATTCATGGTTGCCAATTGATTTTGGCAAACTTATTGTTGCTAAACGAATAAACTTCATTTGAAAATCTTTTATATCTAATTTCAGTGTCTATAATTTTCCGCTTATCAAATAATTCATTAGAGGAAAAATTAGAGGCTATAAATCATTTTATTGCAGAGTCCCTTTCGGTTTGCCGACGCCAAAGGAAATAAACCGGAATGCCGGTTAAAGCCAGCAAATAACCGATTCCCGCCGTG
>JALZOH010000205.1:0-232 GCA_030857305.1 Acidobacteriota bacterium | reverse complement strand
ATCTGTTCCAAGGTGCTGTGCTGATGGCGCACAACAAAGCCTTCAAAAGCCTCATGCTCGTGCAAGCCTTTCTTTCCAGCACGCTTGGGGAGTACTTGCACATGTCCCGTCTCTTTGCGCAAGGCCAACCAGTCATCAATGGTGCTGCGGCTGATGGTGAAAGTCTTGTGCGCTTGCATTTTGCTCAAGCCGCCATCAAGGGCAGACAGAACTCGCAAACGCAAATCCACAC
>JALZOH010000204.1 GCA_030857305.1 Acidobacteriota bacterium | reverse complement strand
TGCGTGAAGAAGCGGGCATTAAAACCGATTTGATTGCGCCGATTGAAACGATTGAATACTGGTATTTTGGTGGGAAAAACGGCGAGCGGGTGCGATTTCACAAACTCGTCCATTTTTATCTTTTGGCTTATCGCAGCGGCAGCGTCGAAGATCACGATTTTGAGGTTGATGAAGCGCGCTGGGTAAAACCCGTCGAAGCCTTAAAATTGCTGGCTTTTCAGGGAGAAAAATCAGTTGTCGAAAAAGCTGTCGAGTTGATTCCCCAGTTCACTGAAAAATAATCACGTCGACATATTTTGCATCTGATAGTCAAAGAAAACCTTTTTAACTGCTCGAATCGTGTTGCAATGAATTTCAACTGTGTCGTTAATATCTAAAGCATAACCGCCGGACATGACCGTCACAATCGGAATTTCCAGCATTTTGGCATATTCAAGTACCGTTTCATCTCTTTGGCGCAAACCGCTAATCGTCAAACCGAGCCGTCCAAGCTTGTCTTTTTCATACGGGTCGGCACCTGCTAGATAAAAAACAATGTCCGGTTCATTCAAGAAGACGCGGGGCAATGCTTCATTTAATATTTCGATGAAATCCTTGTCCGAAGTTTTGTCGGGCAATTCAATATCAAGGCTTGAATTTTCTTTAAACAACGGATAATTTTTCGCTCCGTGCATCGAGAAAGTAAAAATCTCTGTCTCGTCCTTAAATATAAATGCCGTGCCGTTCCCTTGATGCACGTCGCAATCGATTATTAAAAATTTTTTAGCTAATTTGTCGCGCTGCAAAACTCTTATTGCAATTGCTACATCGTTTAAAACGCAAAAACCTTCGCCTCGGTCTGGAAAAGCATGATGCGTTCCGCCCGCAAGGTTTGACGAAATGCCGTTGTCCAAAGCCGAACGCGCCGCATTAATTGTTCCCGAAACCGCAAGAAATGAGCGCCTTACAAGCGATTCTGACCACGGCAAACCGAGTCTTCTAACTTCTTTCACCGTCAAAGTTCCGTCGCGCAGACGTTTTATGTAATCTTCCGTATGAACGAGCAGGACGTCCTTTATCTCAGCAGGGTTTGGCTCGACGATTTCCCCCGGTGATAAGTTTCCCTCTTTGAGAAGCTTATTTCTGACAAATTCAAATTTCTTTATCGGAAAAACATGTCCTTCTCCAATATCGGCATAGTAAAAGGGCGAGTAAAAAATATTAAAAATACTCATTTGCGTAATAATAAATGATGTACAAGCGATATAAAAACCGGTTAGTGATTAAAATTACTAGTGACTGATCATTTATCATCTATTTATGTAAAAGGATTGATTTACTTAAAAAATAGTGCGGTTTATGTTCGGGAAACATAAACCGCGTATCTGGACGGAAGGTTTAGCTGTAGGCAATGCGGAGTGGATAGGCAAAAGGCGGAAAAAACAGGGCAGGCATAATGTGTTGATAAGTAACTCTCCGCATTTAGTTAATTTATCGACACGAGAATCTTTTCAGAAGGACGACTAAGACCGATTTTCTGAGCTTCATGCTCAATCGCGCGTGAATCGGTTTTCAAATCATGTATTTCTTCTTGAATAATCAAGTTTTGTTTGTTTAATCGTTCAACTCCAATACTTAAACGCTCATTTTGTTCAACTTCGACAATCATTTCCGAGTACGCACGAAAGTTAATCGTTATACAAAGCATAAAAGTTATCGAAACAATAACGGCAAACGCAAACCATTGCGGAGTGGCAATCGCACTGCGTTTGACAGTTTTTGCGCGAGTTTGTACGGGCATTGAAACTGCGTGTGAATTATCCCAGTAAGTAGCGACGACCTTGCTCAAGTAACACCTCCAAATCTTCTCTGTTTTCGCTTTCCGCGTAAATTCTAACTAACGGTTCAGTTCCCGACGGACGAAGAAGCATCCAGCTTTTATCAGTAAAAATAAACTTGACACCGTCCAATCTATTTATATTTTCTATTCTGCGACCACCGATTTCCGATGGCTCTCGTAAAAGTTTTTCTTTTAAGCTCCGAGCAATTTCATCGGTCAACTTAACTCCGATTTTGCCTGATTCTAGCTTCCCGACACGACTGTACAGTTCCTCTAATTGCTCGGTTAAACTTTTTCCGCGAACGGCGACTGCTTCCGCTGCTAAAAGGCAAGCTAGAATCCCATCTTTTTCCGGGTAATGCCCTTTAATGGAAAGACCGGCTGATTCTTCTCCGCCTAAAATAATTTTATTTTCGTTGATCAGTTCGCCGATAAACTTAAAACCGACCGGCGTTTCGTAAAGTTTAAGTCCTCTGTTTTCAGCAACTCTGTCAATTAAATGTGATGTTGCAACTGAACGAGCGACACCTTCTTTCCAACCGCGGTTTTCAGCCAAATAATCTGACAAAAGCGCGACTATCTCATTTGGTGAAATAAATTTGCCATTAGCGTCAATAATCCCAAATCTGTCCGCATCACCGTCAGTCGCAAGTCCGAGAGTTAATCCTTTTGTTAAAACTATTTCACGAAGTTCGTCCAAGTGATTCTCGCCAGGTTCAGGTGAGCGTCCGCCAAATGTAACATCCCGCCAATCGTGAATTGTCTCAACTTCTAAATTATGATCTCGCAAACTTTTATCCAAATAACCGCGCCCGGTTCCCCAGAGTGCATCAAAGGCATATCTTCCATTGGCTTGAGCAATTAAATCGAATCGAATTTTGGTTTTCAAATCATCCAGATAAGCCGGACGCGCGTCATACTCTTCAATCGTTCCGCCGATTGCGGTTTCTGCTTGTGAATTATTTACAATAAAGTTTTCAATTTGCTTTGTAATTTCCGGTAAAGCCGGGGCGCCGTCCGCTGTAGAAAACTTAATACCTTGATACTCCGGTGGATTATGCGAAGCTGTAAAATTTATCCCGCCTGCCGCTTTTTCAAGTCTGATAGCATTAGATATGGTTGGCGTGGGAGTTTGATTTTTACAAAGCAACACATGAAACCCTTTGCTTTTAACAATGTGCGCGGCAACTTTCGCGAAATTTTCACCCATAAAACGCGAATCATGTCCTATTATTACAGTTCTGCGATTTTCATCGGAACTATCCTGCAAATATGTACAGATAGCTCGCGTCACCAGACGAACATTCTCGAAAGTGAACTCATCCGCAATAACTGATCTCCAACCTGATGTTCCAAAGCGAATAGCCATAAAAAAACTTCAAAACCATATAAAGTAGAGTAAATCCTTCTAAATTCTAACAATTCCATCATAAGTGCGAATAAGGTTTTTTGAGTGATTTGGTATCATGGAATTTACTTATAGTTACCTACTTAAGTGAGAATGACTGTATCATACAAAAAATTATTGTGTAAAGACATTTATTTTATGATTAACTGTTTTGTTAACAACTGTTTATGAAACTTATTTGAGGTAAGCATTTAACTCTGTGCTTAAATATAAACGATAGGTGAACGAAAATCCGCAAATTTAAATTTTGTTATTTTTACCTTATTATTAGTCTGCTATTTAATGTCAACAAATAATTCCCTGTGTAAATTTGTTAAGCAATGGTTTAATTTAATTTTTTAGATAATCTCATATGGCAATTCACTCGTTTGAAACGTCATATTTTATCGTGTCAATTTGGGTCAAACTTGCCATATTTGTTCTTTTGTATCATATTGCTCCAAGAGTTTGTGATTTGCAATATCCGGCAATTATCTATAAACCTTTTATATGCAGGCTAATAGAAGTATTATTCTAGCGGCACAGTTTTTGCTTAATAAATTTCCGAAGATATTAATTTATTGAGAGTTTTTTACCTTCACGCTTACAAAAACTAAAGTTAAAAATCCTTTATTTGTTAGTTAGAAAGCAATTTTTGCATTATTATAAGCAATTTTTCATGGAGATACATCTAAATGAGACCTGTCAAACATTTTGAAAAAAGTTTAACTTATGTCGCAAAGGGCATATTCAAGACCGTAAAATCAGTTAATCAATACAAACCAAATCCATCATTTACACCAAAATGGTCAGATAAGCCTTTGCTTAAATCCTGGCAAAAAACAAAACCGACTCTCGGTTTTCCGCGAACGACTGATTCTCTCTGCCCAAATTGTGTGATTGAAGCACGAGAAGACATTTTGAGTGGTAAAAAGGAAGTCGGCATTTTAATAAATGAAAAAATTGGCGAGATTAAAGCGCAAATTATTGAGCGCGACGGTCAAATCTGGATGATTAAAGACTGTCCGACACATGGGCATTTTGAAGATTTGATGGCGATTGATTCTAAATTTTTACAACATATCGAAGCGAACTTTCCGGGACGCGATATTCAGTCACATAACGACGAAAAATTGCACAATCACGGTTCCTCAACTATCAAATACGGGCGTGGTGCGGTTCTAACGGTGGATTTAACAAATCGTTGCAATATGATGTGCGACCCATGTTTTATGGATGCAAATCAAGTCGGTTTTGTACACGAACTCTCGATGGAAGACGTCAAAGAGATACTTGATAATGCGATTTCCATTAAACCTCGTCGTCAAATGTCCGTTCAATACTCTGGCGGAGAACCGACGCTTTCGCCATATTTTTTAGAATCAATTCGATATGCCCGAAAAGTTGGCTATAATTCTGTGCAGGCGGCGACCAACGGAATTGAATTTGCAAAATCAAAAGAATTTTGTCGTGAAGCTGCTGAAGCCGGATTAAGATTCGTTTATTTGCAATTTGACGGAATCGGCAATGATGCCAACTCGCATCGCCAAATCGGTAACTTGTTTGACGTAAAACTTCGTGCGATCAACAACTTGCATGAAGCCGGCGTTGATATTGTATTAGTCACAACTTTAGTAAATGGTGTAAATAATGATCAGGTCGGTTCGATTATTCGGTTTGCTTTAGAAAATCCAAAGAAAGTCTCGTTTGTGTCATTTCAACCCGTTTCCTTTACCGGACGTGATGAACACATTACCGAACAGAGACGTCTTCAACAGCGTTATACTTTGTCGCACCTTGCGCAGGATGTACAGAAACAAGTCGGAATCACCGAACCAACGCGCGATTGGTTTCCTCTATCGTTGATGGGAGCATTTGCCGATTTTGCCGATTTGGTTCACGGACCGGAAGCCGATTGGGGTCAAGTTTCCTGTGGCTGTCATCCGAACTGCGGCGTCGGAACAGCCGTGATGATCAATAAAGAGACAAAGGAAATGGCGCCTGTTCCACAGTTTCTGAATATTCCGAACCTCGTTGAAGATATGAAACATATTACCGATACAAATCGCGGTAAATGGTTTTCAAACTTTATGATGGGGATGGCTCTTCTAAAAAATTACAATCCTTACGGAGCGCCAAAAAGTTTAACTTTAGGCGGAATTTTGAAG
This sequence comes from Acidobacteriota bacterium, assembly GCA_030857305.1. GTDB lineage: Bacteria > Acidobacteriota > Blastocatellia > Pyrinomonadales > Pyrinomonadaceae. The sequence continues at coordinate 19 of JALZOH010000204.1, read as the reverse complement.
AAGTTTGACAAATCTTTCG
>JALZOH010000203.1 GCA_030857305.1 Acidobacteriota bacterium | reverse complement strand
CGAGGCGCACAAAGTCGCGAAAGAAAGTTTAGAGCAGCTTCTCGGCGTATCGATTGATAAAATCAAATTTAACCTTTCCGGCATGCATCTTAAATAATCAATCGCGTTACAAATCAGAACTGGTTGGGAACTCACAGCCGGTTTCTCATTAGCAGTTTTATACGATTGAACAAAACTGCGCCGATTATAATTTGAGGAGTAATTTTATGAATTGTCCGAAATGTAACTCGACTCTTTTGCCGAACGCAAGATTTTGCGGCGCCTGCGGTTTTCAGATGCCGACATCACAACAAACACCGCCTTCGACGATGCCGCCGTCATCACCTCAAGTGTTTCAAGAAAACCAATCGCCGCCTCAAAATAATTACGGCAATCAGCAAACGCCAAATCAGGAAGCATTTCATTTAGATGCCGACGGGCGCGGACGCGGGCGCGGGTATGAATGGGAAATCAAACATCAGGGCGCTTTTGCTTTGGCGGTGGTTAATCTGCAGCCTGAAAATTCAATTTCGGCTGAGGCGGGCGCAATGGTTTCGATGTCGGCGAATGTCGAACTTCAATCACAAATGAAAGGAGGCGTATTCGGCGCCTTAAAACGTGCTGTCGGCGGAGAATCCGCTTTTGTTTCAACATTTACGGCAAGAGGAAGCGGTGGCGAAGTAACTCTTGCGCCCGGAACTCCCGGCGATGTCGTCGGGATTGAAATGAATAACCAAATCTTTATGGTGCAATCGAGTTCTTATCTTGCCGGCGACCCGGGTTTACAAATTGATACAAAATTCGGCGGCGCAAAATCCTGGCTCGGCGGCGAAGGATTATTTCTTTTGCAAATCAATGGTTCGGGACTGCTTTTAATTTCTTCGTTCGGCGCGATCCATCGTAAATATCTGCGTCCGGGCGAACAATACGTAATTGATACGGGACACCTTGTCGCGTGGGAAGGTCAAATGCAGTATGGACTGCGAAAGGCGGCGAAAAGCGGATTCTTTCGGAGTTTTCTGAGCGGCGAGGGCTTAGTCGCAGAATTTGTCGGACCCGGCGAAATTTTAATTCAGACACGAAATTTAAGAGCGTTTGCCGGACTTCTTAAACCATTTTTTCCTTCACAAGGCGGAACCGGTAGCGGGATAAATGTTGGAATCGGCAATTAAAATCTTGCTGAGAAGTAAAATTTTTGTAATTTTTTCTTCATAATCTTGATATGACAGATGGCATTGGAACGAGTCATTTTGAAAATCTAAAAACGAACGGTGAAATTAGGATTACCGCCCGCGCCGTTTCCAGAGGCGTTTCAAGCGGAAAGGTTGTTTGTCTGTACGGAAGCAGAAGACAATTTTACCGCATTTATTTACGAAAAATACAAATTGACGGTGAACTGAAACGATTTCGGGCGGCTGTCCAGCTTGCCAAACTGCAACTAAAAAAATTTAGCAAGCACAAATCAACGATCAGTGATGAAACTAAAATAAATATTTTTGATGCCCATTACTTAATACTTGAAGATGACTCGTTAATTTTCAAAATAGAAAATGTCATCGCAGAAAAAAAGGTGAACGCCGAGTGGGCAGTCAAAATTGTTACGGATAAATACATCGCCGAATATAAATTGATTGCCGATGAGTATTTGAGAGAAAGATATATCGATGTCGAAGATATTACCGACAGATTATTAAATGCTTTGGGTGGCGGGAAATCAAATTTTTTGCTTGAAGAAAACTCGGTAATTGTGGCGAAAGAAATTAAACCTTCGACTTTGATTGAACTGAGCGAAAGCACTCCGAAAGCTATTATTACCGAAATCGGCGGGTGGACTTCGCATAGTTTTATTCTGGCGCGCGAAATCAATCTACCTGCGGTAACCGGAGTAGAAGAAATTTTAAAGCGCCTCCACACCGGAGATGACGTTATTGTAGACGGATTTAGGGGGCAGGTTATTTTACATCCCACAGAAAATACAATCAGAAAATACAACCGACAAGCGACTCAGTTTCAACAAGTTAAGTCGCCGAGTCCGAGTGACGAATCGAAGGATTTCACCACTCTCGACGGACGTCGGATTATTATTCGGGCAAACGTTGATTTTATTGATGTAAACACCAGCAAAAAACTTTCGAGAGCGAGCGGAATCGGTCTTTATCGTTCAGAATTCTTGTTCAATCAATACGGAGGTTACCCCACCGAACAGGAACAAATCAAAGCCTATCGAAGCGTTGCCGATGTCGTCCGGGCGATGCGTGCCGGGATTCGAACTTTTGATATTAGCCCCGAGCAGCTTGCCGAACTAACTGCGGAAAAGGAAAAAAATCCGGCGCTCGGGATGCGCGGGATTCGTCTTAGTATTTCAAATATAAAAGATTTCCGCACCCAAATTCGCGCCTTGCTCCAAGCCTCGGTTAAAAACAATATCGATATTGTTTTGCCGATGATTTCCGATGTTTCAGAAATAATATTTACACGAAAAATATTAGATGAAGAAAAGCTGGATTTAACAAAGCGCAAAATTAATTTTGGAGAGATTCGACTCGGAGCAATGATTGAAGTTCCGGCAGCCGTTTTAATTATCGAGGAAATCGCCTGTGAAGTTGATTTTTTAAGCCTCGGAACAAATGACCTCGTGCAATATCTTCTTGCCGTTGACCGCGATAACGGCACAGTGGCGGACTGGTACAAAACACTGCACCCGGCGGTTATTCGCTCAATAAAAAAAGTAATTGAGGCGGGCGAAAACAGAAATATTCCGGTGATTGTCTGCGGCGAAATGGCAGGCTCGCCCGTTTATGCGGCGATTTTAATCGGTTTAGGAGCGGTTGAATTGAGTATGAACCTAAATTCAATTCCGCGCGTTACACAAACGATTTCCGGTATCGCCTTTGAAGAGGCTTCTCAAATTTCCAGTCAACTTTTGGATTGCCGAAGCGCGGATGAAGGTGAAGAATTGATTCATAAATTTTTTCTGCAAAAATGGTCGCATCTATTCACGTCGGAGATTTTGCAAAGCGGAAAAAAACAAAGCTAAATAGAATTTTATAAATTTTCAACTGATCGAAAGTAAAAATTCGTACTTTCAAAACTATATTTGTCCAACTTGTTTTGTTAAAATATTTAAGCCTTGCAAAGGAACAAGTCGGGCAATCGCTTTTGTGATTAAAGACAAAAGAGGAAAGTCCGAACACTAAAGGGCGGCGAGCCGGATAACAACCGGGCGTTCGGTTTACCGAACGACGACAAGTGCAACAGAGAATAGACCAGCCAATCCGATTTGGAATGTAATAGTTTGAATTTGGATTGGTGATGGGTGAAACGGTGCGGTTCTTTTTGAGCTTAAAGTAAGAGCGCACCAGCGCATTTGGTAACAAGTGCGGCTGGGTAAACTCCTCGCAGTGCAAGACCAAATAGGGAAACGCTTATGAGTTGCCCGCTCAATCTTCTAGAGAAATTTAGAAAATGTTTCCGGGTAGGTCGCTTGAGCTGTTTGGCAACATACAGCCTAGATGAATGATTGCCATCTGTTTTTTTTGACAGATACAAAATTCGGCTTATAGACTTGTTCATTTTTGCAGGCAATTTTTTACATTTATTTCTTATTTCTCTTCAAAGAGTTTAAAAATAATTGTCATTTGTTAGGGAAAAATGATAAGCGTTGCTACTGATCAAGGGCAACGCTTATCGCTTTTGGTCGGCGATTTTGATAATATTTAGCATAAATGAATAAAAAAGCTTTGGCGTTATCTTTAATCGCGGTTTTTATAAGTTTTTTAGGCGGATTTTTACTTGCCAACGCGCTTAACAAAAACGAATTAAACACGCTACGCGGTGATAACGAAAAGTTAAAAAACTCTCCAAATATTGAAACTCAAAATAGTTCGGAAATAACGTTAAGCGATGAAGAACTTCGGCGCAAAATCTCTGAAGCCGACCAAAACCCCGTTAATATTGAGGTTCAGAGGGGTTTAGGACTGGCATTATATCGTTATGCCTCGATCAAGCAGGATACTGAAATTCTTTCCGACGTTGCCCGCCTTTTAATGCGGAGTTATGAAAAAAATTCGAATGATTTCGAAGTGACGACCGCTTTGGGAAATGTATATTTTGACATCGGTTATTTCAAAAAAGACGACGAGAATTTTCAAAAAGCCAGAGAATTTTATGCAGAGGCTCTCAAGCAAAAGCCAAACGATACGGATGTGAGAACAGATTTTGGCTTAACCTATTTTTTGTTAAACACGCCGGAAAATGAAAAGGCAATAACTGAATTTCAAAAATCTTTGCGAATCAATCCCAGACACGAAAAAACTCTCCAGGTTATCGCTCAAGCCTTTCTCGCCGAAAACAAACCCGAAGAGGCTGAAAGATACATTTTAAGACTGAGGGAAGTAAACGGAAATAATTCAAACTTACCTAATTTGGTAACGCGTCTCGAAGAAAGTAAAAACAATTTCCAAAAAAAATGAAGTGGTTGATTTTATTATTGTTATTTCTCGTTTTGGCAGCAATTATCGTTATGCGCTACCGCAGGCAAATTCAGACCGGGCTTTATGTCTGGCGAATGTTTAGGAAAATGCGTCAGGTCGGCAAAACGGAAAGTAGGCAGGTTGAAACCAAAAATATCGAAAGGAATGTGCCGCTCGTGCGGTGCGCGAAATGCGGAATTTGGATTCCGAAAAACAAGGCGCTGAATCTTCGTTCCAAAAATTTTTACTGTTCAACAAATTGCATCGAAACGGCAGTGAAGGTCCACTCTTAAAATTATTTTCAGAAAAAAACTTCAAGATACCATCTGATCAATCGGTCACCGAAAAGAAGCGAAATTACGGCTCCGAAGCCGAGAAAAATTCCGAAGGGAATTTGGGTTTGAAAATCCCTTTCCTTCTGGCGGACAATAATAACACTTCCGACGATGGCTCCGGTAAAGGTGCCGATAAAAATTGATAAAAGGGCAAGTCGCCAACCGAGCAACGCGCCGACGCCGAACATCATTTTGACGTCGCCAAAACCCATCGCCTCAACTCCTCGCAGACGTTTCCAAATTTCCCCGACTAACCACAGAAAACCGCCGCTCACAAAGGCGCCAAAAACTGCGCCAACGATTGAAACAAACCACAATGGATAATCTACTAATCTGTTCAGGGGAAATATATTTAAATCGGCAAAAAAAGCGGCGCTGAAAAAAAGCGGAAAGATGAGACGAATTAGAAAAGCTAATAAAACCAGCGGATAAGTAATGATATTTGGCAGAATCATATTCTCGGCGTCAATAAACACCAGAGAAATTATGACAGCGATAAATATCAAGGCAACGGGTAAAAATGCATTGAATCCGATTTGCCCAAGTGCCAAAACAAATAAAAGTGCGGTTGTAAGCTCAACGGCGGGATAGCGCGGAGAAATTGGATT
>JALZOH010000202.1 GCA_030857305.1 Acidobacteriota bacterium | reverse complement strand
ACCCGAACACAAAAGACATCGATTACCTGCGCGGCTACACGCATCGCGCCGCCGGAAATTTCGACAAAGCGCGCGAGTTATTGGAAAAATTTGTCGCCAAAAATCCGAATCATATCGACTCGCTGGCAAGTCTGGCTTACGTCGCCATTGAACAGGGACGATTGATTGATGCCGAACCGCTGCTCAAAAAAATTTTAACGCTCGACCCGGACAATACGCCCGCTCTTTTCGATTTCGCGCGGTTGGCGGTCAAACAGCGCAATTACGAAGAAGGCGCGCGGCGATTGGAAAAAGTAGTCGCAAAAGATACGCTCCACACGCAAGCTTTTTACCAATTGTTTTTGACTTATTCACGCTTGAAATTGACCGCTAAGGCGCAAACGGCATTAGCCGATTTCAAGCGGCTCGGAGCGTTGGAAAAGCAATCGACGCAGGATAGACTTCTCGACGAGAAAATACGCACCCAGCAAATGCTTAATCAGCCGTAGAGAAATTTTTATGAAAACAAAATTGAACGTTTTTCTTACTTTAACTTTTATTTTGTTCTTATCTCCTTCTGCTTTCGCTCAGGATTTATGGCTGACGAAATCTTACGTTCGCTGGAACGCGAAGGAAGTTGAGCGGATGCTTTACGCTTCGCCCTGGACGCAAAGCCAGAAAATTCGCGTTCAAACCGGCGGGCGGATCAATGCGGTCGCCGGTTCGGTGGTCGGAAATGTTTCGCTCGCGCCGACAATCGATAACAGCATCAATACCGCCAGCACTTCGCCTTCAATCGATTACACTTTTACGCTGCGACTGCGTTCGGCTGTCCCGATTCGGCAGGCGATTGCCAGGCGCAACGAATTAAACAAAAAAAATCTCGACCAGAAGGAACTCGCCCAGTTTGAAGCGCGGCAGAAAGGATTGCTCGAATGTCCTGCCTGTCAGGAAAATTACGTTTTAACTTTAAGCGCGGAATCTCAGGAGAATAAAAATTACGACCCCGTTTTCGCGCTTTTCGGCAGCGCGCGATTGGCGGACATCAAACGCTTCATCGTTCTGCAAAACGACAAAGGCGAAAAGCGCGAACTCGTCTATTTTATGCCGCCCAAAATAGCGGGCGAAGAAACCGTTTTCTTTTTTCCACGTTTAGACAAAAAAGGCAATCCGCTTTTTACGGCGGAAAGCAAAGAATTGATTTTTAACGTAACGAATAATCAAGTCAGTCTGGCGACGAATTTCAAAATAAAAATCGCGCCGATGATGATTGACGGAAAAATCGAATTTTAGAGGTTTTTCCGCAAACGCGGGAAGTTTGATTAAATGATGAAAAATTATCTTTTATCTTCTAAAATAAAAGACGCATTTTTTTTTCTTTGCGCCGTTTCGTTATATTTACTACTAATTTCCTGCGCCGTTTCTGCTCAAACTCCCAAAGTTACAAAAGTCGAGCCGCCGAATTGGTGGATTGGACATACGATAAATCCGGTGCGCGTTCTGGTGCGCGGCGAAAATTTCAAAGACGTAAAAGCGGTCAAATCACTCAATAAATCTCTAAAAGTTTCCAACCTCAAAATCAACGGGCGCGGCGATTATTTGTTTTTTGATGTGGAGATTTCAAAAAATGCAAAGCCCGCGAAAAACGAGTTTGAAGTCTCCGCGCAGAACGGTAAAATTACGATTCCTTTTGAGATTTCCGCGCCGCTCGACTCCAAAACAAACTTTCAAGGCGTTACAAACGACGACGTAATTTATTTGATAATGCCCGACCGTTTCGCAAACGGCGATGCTTCAAACGACAATCCGGCGAACACTCCGAAAGAAGCCAACGACCGCAGAAATTCGCGAGCGTGGCACGGCGGCGATTTTCGCGGGATTAAAAATCATCTCGATTATTTGAAAGAATTGGGCGTAACTGCGATTTGGCTTACGCCGTGGTATGACAATCCCGACAATGTAACGAACTGCGACAAACCGTGGTGTCCGAATACGAATTATCACGGCTATCACACGATTGATTATTACGCGGTGGAAAATCGTTTCGGGACGCTTGCCGATTTGCGCGATTTGATTGAAGCGGCGCACAAAGCCGGCATTAAAGTTATTCAAGACCAGGTGGCGAATCACGTCGGCATCCAGCACGTTTGGGCGAAAAATCCGCCGCTCGAAAATTGGTTCAGCAAGTTCAGTCAAAATTCTTTTAATAATTCGGTGTTGCTTTCGCCGAACGCTTCGCAATCCGAACGCGATAACTTGCTCAAGGGTTGGTTCAACGAACTTTTGCCGGATATGAATCAGGACGAGCCGGAAGTGGCGAAATACGAAATTCAGAACGCGCTTTGGTGGATTGCAATGACGGGCATTGACGGCATTCGGCAAGACACGATTCAATATATGCCGCGTGAGTTTATCCGCGATTGGTCGGCGGCGATTCTCAGACAATATCCGAAATTTTACATGGTCGGCGAAGTTTTTGAACGAGATTCGGCGCAGACGGCATTTTTTCAAGGCGGAAAAACGGGTTGGGATGGAATTAATACAAATCTGTCGAGCGTATTCGATTTCAAACTTTGGGAAACTTCCACTGAAGTATTTACCGGAAAGAAACCGATGCGTGCATTACGCGATGTTTTGAAATACGACGGTCTTTATCCAAACGTTAACAACATCACAACTCTGCAAAATAATCACGACACCAAACGTTTTATGAGTTTAGACGGCGCAACGCTCAAAGGAGCGATGCTGCATACGGCTTTTTTGCTTTCAACACGCGGAATTCCGCAGCTTTATTACGGCGAAGAACTGGCGATGAGAGGCGGCGATGACCCGTTTAATCGGGCGGATTTTCCCGGCGGATGGCAGGGCGATAAAAGAAATGCTTTTTCACACAAAGGTAGAACCGAAGATGAACGAGCAATGTTTCGGCACGTGCAAACGTGGCTCGAAATCAGACGAAAGAGTAAAGCGTTGAAGTTCGGCAAAACCATAGATTTGCAATACAACGATGACATTTATCTTTTTGCCAGACATTTTGAAAAAGAAACATTTATTTTAGGTTTTAACCGAGCAGACGAATTAAGAAATGCCGAATTCGACGGCGGAATTCTCGGTTTTCAAAACGAACGCATAATTTGCCGTCCCGGCGGAAGCGGTTTAGCCGTCAATATCAGCAATCAGGGGGCAATCAACAGAATAATCAAATTAGCTCTGCCGCCGAAAACAGCCATCGCTTATCAGTGTTTTGAAAGCAAAAATTGAATTATGAACTTTCCGAGAGCTTGCGGCATTTTGCTGCACCCAACATCACTTCCGAGCAAATTCGGCATCGGCGATTTAGGTGACGAAGCGTTTAAGTTTGTTGATTTTCTGGCAGACGCGAAACAAACTTACTGGCAGGTTTTGCCGCTCGGTCCGACCGGATACGGTGATTCGCCGTATCAATGTTTTTCGGCGTTTGCCGGAAACACGAATTTAATTGCGCCGCAAAAACTTGTCGAAGACGGTTTTTTGAAGACGGAAGAAATTAATCAAAAACCGGAGTTTCCCGTCGGGCGCGTTGACTTTGGCAAACTTTACGATTGGAAAAACTGGATTTTAAACACGGCATATGATCGTTTTCGTTTGACGACGAGTGTGGATTTGCGCGGCAAGTTTGAGACTTTTTGTCAGCAGGAAGCGGCTTGGCTGGACGATTACGCATTGTTTCGCGCGATAAAAAAATCGCAAAACCAGAATTCCTGGCAGAAATGGGAAGCAAGTTTGCTTTTGCGGAAACCTGCCGCGCTGGCAAAGGCGCAGGAAGATTTGCGCGAAGAAATCCAAGCGCAGAAATTTCAGCAATGGCTTTTCTTTCGGCAGTGGAACGAGTTAAAAAATTATTGTCGCTCAAAAAACATAAAAATCGTCGGCGATGTTCCGATTTTTGTCGCGCTTGATTCGGCTGATGTTTGGTGCAATCCGTCGCAATTTAAACTCGATGAAGACGGTTTTCCAAAAGTTGTTGCCGGAGTTCCGCCGGATTATTTTTCAAAAACCGGACAGCTCTGGGGAAATCCGATTTACAATTGGGAACAAATGCGGCGCGACGATTTTAGCTGGTGGACTCGCCGAGTGAAAGCGACTTTGAAAACAGTTGACATCGTGCGCGTTGACCATTTTCGCGGTTTCGCGGCGAGTTGGGAAGTTCCGGGCAGAGACACGACGGCGCAAAACGGGCGTTGGGTAAATGTGCCGGGCAAAGAGTTGTTTGACGCGCTCAAAAACGCGATCGACGATTTGCCTTTTTGGGCGGAAGATTTGGGCGTGATTACGCCGGATGTCGAAGAATTGCGCGATTCGTTTGGCTTTCCCGGAATGCGTATATTGCAGTTCGCTTTCGGCGGCGACACCGATAACCACGATTTGCCGCACAATTACATCAAAAACTGCGTCGCCTACACCGGCACGCACGACAACGACACCACCGTTGGCTGGTTTAATTCCCGAGCCGGAAGCGGCTCGACGCGCGACGCCGATCAGATAAGGCGCGAACGCGAATTTTGTTTGAATTATTTAAAATCGGACGGCGAGGAAATTCACTGGGATTTTGTTCGCGCCGTCTGGGAATCAGTCGCAGACACAGCGATTGCGCCGATGCAGGATTTATTAGGTTTGGGTAACGAAGCGCGAATGAATCTGCCTGCGTCGAGTTCGGGAAACTGGTATTGGCAATGTGAAGAAAGCGATTTTTCCGACAAGATTAACCAAAGATTGCGCGGCTTAACGGAAATTTACGGAAGAGTTACTCACGAATAAACAAGAATGTTCGAAACGGAAAATACAAAGAAAAACTTGAAGAAGTTTTGAAGAAAATAATTAGTCTTTTTGATGTGGCTGAAATTCATGGAAGCGATGTATGTAGTTTTATTTTTGCCGAAAAAGAAAATTGTGCAATTGAAATTTATCAATCAAAAGATGCTGTATTAGTTGAATTTTGGGAAAACGGAAAACAACAAACGGAAATAGAAGTAGATTCTTATGAGAAAGCAACAAAGTTAGTTATTGATTGGATAAAAGAGTACTTATGAAAAACAAATTGCATCATTTCATTTTTTTACTGCTTATCGCCTATTGCTCGCTGCTCACCGCCAACGCGCAAACGCCGACGGTTGAAAAAATTGACCCGCCGAATTGGTGGGCGAATATGACGGTTAATCCGGTTCGCGTGTTGGTTCGCGGAAAAAATCTGAGCGGTGCGCATGTGTTTTCGCCCTTGAACAGCGGTTTGAAAGCCTATAATTTTCGCCATAGCGATAACGGACATTATTTATTTTTCGATGTTGAAATTGCGCCGAATACGAAAGCCGGAAAATATAATTTCAAAATCGAAACGAAAAATGGTTTCGTCAACGCGCCGTTTGAAATTTCTGCGAGAATTTTG
>JALZOH010000201.1 GCA_030857305.1 Acidobacteriota bacterium | reverse complement strand
GGAATCAACGCCGGGTGCAGAACTCGGTCGATAAAGAAACGAGCTTTGTCCGCCAGTCAAAGAACCGTCCCGATACACGGCTAAATCAGCTTTCCCGTCGCCGTCCCAATCCCCGGACACCGGAACGTCGCCGGTTGCGCCGAACTGTTCCGGGCGGAATGAATTGTCAGAACTGTTCGTGATGTAAAAATAAGCAGAGTTGCCTGCGCCGGGAACCGTATCGCGAAAGACGGCAATGTCGGTTCGCCCGTCGTCGTCGTAATCGGCTGGCGCGATGCGGTCTGCGGCTTGCCCGAACTGCATCGCAAAAAAGGAATTATTCTGGCTGCGCAGTTCGTACCAGAAGCCATTTGAAGGTCGGAAGACAGCAATATCGGCACGTCCGTCGCCGTCAAAATCAAACATTGTTGACGGAGGGCGAACCGGGCTGACAATCAATCTGGCAACGGCGAGGCGTGTAACATTGGCAATACTGGTGAAATCACCTCCGACAATTATTCTTCCGTCCGCCTGTCTTTCAATGGCGCGCACCAAATTGTTTGCGGCGGTTGGAAAGAAAGTTAAATCTAACGTTCCGTCGGCTCTCAGGCGAATTAGTCTTGAGCGCGGGATACCATTGACGGTGGTAAAGCCTCCGCCGATAATAATACTGCCATCCGGCTCGACAAGAATCGCGTTGATAGCGGGAGTACCGCTGAAATCGCCGCTGAAAGTCGCAGTTTGGAAGGTAGCGTCGGGAGTGCCGTTATTATTCAATCTAACAAGCCTGCTTGCTAAGACCAAATATTTTCCATCGGGCAGAAGTTCAACAAAACTAACGGCAGAAATGGCACCGGCATCGAAAGAGGCATCAAGAGTCCCATCGGTATTTAAGCGGACAAGGTTCTGACGGGCAGTACCGTTGACCCCGCTAAAGAAACCGCCAACCATAATTTTGCCGTCCGGTTGCACGAGGATGCGGCGAATAGCAGCGCTTTCAAAACTGGAAGGATTTCCAAATACGGGATTAAAACTCATATCCAAACTTCCGTTGGAATTAAGTCGCGCTAAACCATTCCGCGATTGCCCGTTGACGGCGTTCAACAAACCGCCGATCAGGATTTTGCCGTCAGTCTGTAAAGCGATCGTTCGAACGATTCCATTGACTGAGCGAAACGCGTTAAATCCGTTGTCTAAACTTCCGTCCGCGTTCAGCCGTGCTAACGCCACTTGAGCAGTTCCGTTGTAGATTGTAAAGTTTCCGGCAACAATAATTTTCCCGTCCGGCTGGATGACTATTTTTTCCACCGCATTATTAAAACCGGTTCCCGAATTAAAAGTTTGATCGAGGCTTCCATCCGCATTGAGCCGGGCGATGTTGCGGCGCAGAACTCCGCCGATACGCGTAAAGCTGCCGGCAATAATTACCTTGCCGTTCGGTTGAATCGCTAAAGTTGAAACCGAACCGCCGAATCCGAAATTCGGGTTAATGTAAGCGCTGACGCTGCCTTCGGGGTTGAGCCGGGCGAGCGTGCCGATCGGGGTGCCGTTAACTGTAAAGCCGCCGAATAAAACGATTTGATCCGCGCCGTCAACTTCCAATCTGCTGATGGCGGTCAGATTAGACGGCGAAACGAATGAATTATCAACGCTGCCGTCCGGGTTAAAACGGACAAAACGATTTCCCTGCCCGTTCGGCATTCTGGGATTGCTGACCGCTCCGGTGGCGACTAAAATTTTGCCGCCGGATAAAATTTCAACTCGATTGATAATTTCATTCGCCGGAATCACGTTTGCCGGAACAAACGATAAATCGACATTTCCGGCTGGCAGGAGTCTTGCGATATTTACCCGATCTACGTCATTGATTTTAAGAAACCGACCGACAAACACGATACTGCCGTCTGATTGAACATCAAAGTCACTTATTAAAGGGGTGAAAACCCCATCACCAGTCAAAACTGGAGACTCAAAGGTGGGGTCGAACGTGCCGTCCGAATTAAAGCGCCGCAAAATTGTGCGCCTGCTCACCAAAATTTTTCCGTCAGGCAAGACAAAAATTTTACCCGAAAAATCCGACGAGAGAAGAAGCTGATAACTAATCATTGTAAATGTGTCATCAAAAGTTCCATTGGCATTAAGACGGTAAATAAAACCTCCACTGGAAGCTAAAATTTTCCCGTCCGACTGAATCGCCTCGACCGTCGCTCTGGAGTTTGACTGACTAAAATTTTCCGGGAAAGACACAGCAAACGTAGAATCGATACTTCCATCTGTATTTAAACGAATTACTCGCGCAGTATAAATTCCGTTTGAAAAGACAGACCCGGCGACGATAATTTTGCCGTCCGACTGCACAACCGCGCTGGTAATTTCAAAATCACAAGCGGCGCAGTTAAATGAATTGTCAAGGCTTCCGTCCGGGTTGAGCCGTGCGATTCGATTTTTTAACACGCCGTTAATAACTTGGAAATTACCGAACACGAGTATTTTCCCGTCCGGCTGAAGCGTGAAGTTTCCGTTAAAACTGTTTAAGCCGCCGTCTGTCGAAACCAAAGCGTTAAAAGACAAATCAACTTGGCTAAACTGAGCTTTGATTGTCGAAACCAAAACGAACGACATTAATAAAACCAGCGTAAAAATAGAGATTCGCATAAAGAAAGTTTGAGATAAAATCATTTTATTACTCCTGTCTATGTGCAGGTCAAAAGCCTTAATCATTATTGGAATAAAGAAGTTTTTGGAAGAATTTTTTAGCGATATCATACACTTTTTATTTTTTACTGTAAATGTCTGTTTACTCCAAAACTTTTTAAAGCGACGTTCTTCTTGCCATTTTTAACTTAGTTAAGATAAATTTAACTTTACCAACAATCAGAGTCTCAAGTCTCAGAGTCTCAAAAACTCAAGCTAAGACTTTCTTCCTTGACTTGAGACTTGAGACTTGAGACTTGAGACTCTGAGACCCTGTGACTTGAGACCCCAGACTTGAGACTTATTAAAAAAGGAGATTTTGCCGAAAATGAAAGCATTTACCACTGAAAATTTACGCAACCTGGCTGTCATTGGACACGGCGACGCGGGTAAAACCCAGCTTATCAGTTCCCTTCTGCACGTTGCGGGCGCCACCACGCGCTGGGGAAAAGTTGCCGAAGGCACAACCGTTACCGACCACGACGAAGATTCAATCGAGCGAAAAGTCTCGCTGAACAATAATTTCGCTCACCTCGAATATAAAGACACAAAAATTAACCTGATTGATACGCCCGGCTACGCCGCATTCGTGTCGCACGCGCGCCCCGCTTTGCGCGTTGCCGATTGCGCTCTGGTCGTTGTTGACGGGGTGAATGGTATTGAAGTGCAGACTGAAAAAACGTGGAGCTATGCCAATGAATTCCTTTTGCCGCGTTTTATGGTGATCAACAAAATGGATAAAGAGCGCGCCGATTTCGGACACGCGCTCGACAGTGCTACTCAAACATTTGCTCGTTCAATCGTTTCCTTCACTCTGCCGATCGGACAGGAAGCGGAGTTTCGGGGCGTGGTTGACGTTGTCCATTTGAAAGCGTATGAATTTGACGCAAATGGAAAATCAAAGGAAATTCCGATTCCCGAACAGGGTCGTGATGTGGTGGACCGGGGGCGCGAAAGATTGATTGAACTGGTCGCCGAATCCGACGACGCGCTGCTCGAAAAATATTTTGAAAATGGCACGCTTGAAGAAGCGGATATTTACCCTAATCTCTCGAAAGCTATCGCTGCAAGCAAACTTTGTCCGGCTTACGCGGTGTCGGCTGACACGCTCGTCGGACTTTCCGTCCTGCTTGACCACATTGTTGAATTCGCCCCGAATCCGGCGACCCACGAAGCTGAATACGGATTCGTGAGCGCTGACCAGGACAGCGAGCGAATGCTGCGCAAATACTCGAACGATGAACCGTTTTCCGCTTACGTTTTTCGCACGATTGCCGACCCGTTCGCGGGCAGAATAAATGTCTTAAAAGTCGTTTCAGGCAAAATCTCCTCCGACGCAAACGTTTATAATTCGACCCGCGACACGCAGGAACGTCTCGGCGCGCTGCAAGTTCTTCAGGGTAAAAACCTCGATAAAGTAAACGAAGCGCAAACCGGCGATATTGTCGCGGTTGTCAAATTAAAAGACACCCAGACGGGCGACACTCTCTGCGACAAATCGAAACCGATTGTTTACCCGCCGGTAAATTACCCGGAAGCGGCGATTTCATTTGCGATTGAGCCGAAATCCCGCGCCGACGAAGACAAAATCAGCGCCGCGCTCCACAAAATTTTAGAAGAAGATCCAAGCCTTCATTTTGACCGCGACGCGCAAACCAAGGAATTTATTTTAAGCGGTTCCGGGCAGCTTCATATCGAAACGATTGTTGATAAATTAAAAAATCGTTATCACGTCGAAGTCGCGCTGCATCCGCCGAAAGTTCCGTACAAAGAAACAATCACGGCGCAGGTTGAAGTGCAGGGCAGGCACAAAAAACAATCGGGCGGACGCGGACAGTTCGGCGATTGCAAATGTGTTTTTGAGCCGCTCGCGCACGGCGACGGTTTCGAGTTTGTCGACAAAATCTTCGGGGGCTCGATTCCGCAAAACTTTCGACCGGCGATTGAAAAAGGCATTATCGAAGCCGCGCAGACCGGGGCGATTGCCGGTTACCCACTAGTTGATTTCCGCGTAACTTTAATTGACGGCAGTTACCATACGGTTGATTCGGACGAGCATTCATTTCGCGCGGCGGGCAGAAAAGCGTTCCGCAACGCGATGGAAAAAGCACAGCCGACCCTTCTCGAACCGATTATGGACGTTGAAGTTGCCTGTCCGCTTGAAGTTTCCGGCGACATTATGGGCGACCTCAATTCACGGCGCGGGCGCGTTTCGGGAATGGATATGCGCGACAAACAGCAGGTTATCAAAGCGCAAGTTCCGATGGCGGAAATGCTCGATTATCAATCACGTCTCAACTCGATGACTGCCGCGCGCGGCTCATATCACATGCAGTTTTCACATTATGATCCGGTGCCGCAGCATCTTTCGGGAAAAATTATCGAACAGGCGCAAATCGACGGCAGAATTCGCACCCACGACGCCGATGAATAGTTTCAATTTAACCAGATTGAAATTAATTTGTTTAAATCGTTGCAAGCGATTTATTTTTCTAAAATCGCTTGCAACTTAAATTTTTGGAGAATTTTTTATGAAGTCTAAAATTTTTGTTCTGACTATCGCTTTGCTACTTTTATCTTCCGCCAATCTTTTTGCGCAAAGTTCATATCAAAAGCCGCCGAAGAATATTGCGGACATTTTGGATTCGGTCGCGACGCCGAGCACTTCGATCAGTCCGGCAAAAGATAAAATTGCTCTGCTCGAACCGCTGCGCTACCCGCTCATTTCCGAACTTGC
>JALZOH010000200.1 GCA_030857305.1 Acidobacteriota bacterium | reverse complement strand
GAGCGCGATTTTTAAGTCGCCTTTTTGAGTTGGAAGTAAATTTTGAGAAATTTCCTTGAATCCGTCGGCGCGCAAGCGCAACGTATGTTTTCCGGCGGAAACAGATTTAATCGTCAGTTTTCCGGCTTCATCGGTTGAGCCGCGCCGGATATTGTCGAGCCAGACAACGGCGTTTGGTTCGCTAACAATGGTTATTTCCCGTGCCTGAACGGGCGGCAAGTTTTTCTTTTGCGGCAAAATTGTGCTACTTGACAACAAGATTATCGCTAGACAAAAAGATAATTTAGCAACATTAAGACCGACTTGACTATTTAATAAAAATTTCATTTCTCTTAAATTTAGTTTTAAGCATAATATACAATGTAACGTTGAAATAGCCAACATTATTTTATTCTTCAGCCGGAACTTGATTTTTTGGCAGGTCAATTTATAATTAAGTGTTTGTGGCAGGGTAGCTCAGCTGGTTAGAGCGACGGATTCATAACCCGTAGGTCGCGTGTTCAAGTCACGCTCCCGCCACCACTTTCAAACGGCAGGTTCCAAAACTTGCCGTTTTATTTTTGCCCGGAACAAAGTATTATTTAGTTGTTATGAAATCCTGGCTTTTAATTTTTGCAGCGCTTATTTTAATGAGTTCAACAATTTATGCCCAGTCGGCTAAGGAATTGGCAGGCGACTGGGAAATGCACCGCATCTCTAAAATTGTTCCTTCTGATGTTCGTCACGCTGATTTGAAAAAATATCTCCAGCAGCTCAAGAATATTGGATTAAAAGTTGGAGAGGTCGGAAAATCTTTCGGCGGGCGCGAGATTTATCAGATGGAATTCGGCAGAGGCGCAACACGCATATTTATGTGGTCGCAGATGCACGGCGATGAACCGACGGCGACGAGCGCGCTTGTTGATATGTTTGCTTATTTGCAGAAAAACCCGGATAAAAAATGGGTGAAGGAAATAAAAGAAAAATTAACGATTCGCGCCGTTCCGATGCTCAACCCGGACGGTGCGGAACTTTTTCAGCGTTTTAATCTGCAATACATTGACATTAACCGCGACGCGAAGGCGCTCTCAACGCCTGAAGGTCAGCTTCTAAAAAGATTGCGTGACGAATGGTCGCCCGAAATCGGCTTTAATCTGCACAATCAAAATTCGCTGACGACAGTCGGGCGGACAAACAAGCAAGCGACGATTTCGTTTCTCGCCGTTCTCGGAAACGCCGAAGGCAAATCGAATGAAAATTACATTCGCAATAAACGTCTGATTTCGGTGATGAAAGTCGCCCTCGACGATTTTATCAAGGGAAACATCGGACGTTATGACGACACATTCAATCCGCGCGCGTTCGGCGATATGTTTTCAGCCTGGGGAACGCCCGTTATTTTGATTGAAACCGGCGCGCTGCATGGCAAGGACGAAATGTTTCTAACACAATTAAACTTTATCGCCTACCTTTCCGCACTCAAAGCGCTGGTTGAGGGAAGCGAGCAGAAGGCGAATCCGAAGGTTTATGAAGATTTACCTTTTAACAGCTCGGACAGAATTTTCAACGTGATTTTCCGTCGGGCAAATATTATTAATTTCAAAGAAACAAGCGAATCTTTTACGGCTGACGTTGGAATAAATAAGGAACGCCGCCGCGCCCAAATCCTCGCGCCGACTTATGTCCGCGAAATCGGTGATTTGACAGCGTATAAAGGTTTGGAAGAATTTGATGCGCGGGAGTTTTATCTCGTTCCGCGCAATGGGCAACTGCGGATTGGTCTCGGTGGTGAATTTCTTTTTTTCAAAAAGGGACGCAAAATTGATTGGAAGGCGGAAAATTTAGAAAAAACTTTTCTGCCCGATGCTATTTTCAGTGATGGAAAATGGACAAAGGGAGAAAAATTTTTCGCGAAAAAGCAGTAGAACACGGCAAAGGACTAAAGTACCTGTAAGCTTTATAATCCAAAATCTAAAATCCAAAATCGAAATGCTTAGTCTTCTGAAAATCAAAAATATCGCGTTGATTGACGAAATTGCCATTGAATTCGCTCGCGGTCTGAATCTTCTAACCGGAGAAACAGGCTCGGGGAAATCAATTATTGTCGATAGTTTAGGCGCATTGACGGGCGAGCGAATTTCGTCTGATTTGATAAAAGAGGGCGAAACAACCGCACAAATCGAAGGTCTTTTTAATGTTTTGAATTCGGCTCTGGTGCGCGAAACTTTAGCAGAAGGCGGAATTGAAGTTGACAATACCGAAGAAGTTGACATTATTGTCAGGCGTGAACTTGCCGCCGGCGGCAGAAATCGAATTTTTGTCAACAATCAACTGGCGACTCAGGTTTTTCTAAAAAAAATTGGCGCGTTTCTCGTCGATATTCACGGGCAGGGCGAGCAGGCAACGCTTTTTAACACGGCGACTCATTTGGAAATGCTCGACAAATTTGCGAATCTACAGAACGAGCGTGAAAATTTAGCAAAAAAATACCGGGCACTCGCGGAAATTCAGCGCGAGATAAACAATCTGCGCGATGATGAAGCGCAGAAACTTCAGTTGCTCGATATTTTGCAGTTTCAGGTTGACGATATAAAAAAGGTCAATCCGCAAACGGGCGAGGATGAATCTTTAGATGAAGAAAAACGCCGTTTGAATAACGTCGAAAAACTTTCCACCTTGAGCGAAGAAGCATACGCCCTGCTTTACGAAAACCAGGAAGCAACCGTCGCCACGCTTGAAAAAGCCGCCCGAAAAGTAACGGAGCTTGCCGAATACGAATCCGCTTTTCAGGATTATTTTGAAGGCTTGCAAACGGCGCAGGCAGTTTTAGAAGACTTGGCGATTTCGGTCAGAGATTTCCGCAATCGCCTGGAATTTTCACCTGAAAGGCTCGAAGAAATTGAAAATCGTCTAGCGGAGATTTCGCGTCTGAAACGTAAATACGGCGGAACGCTCGAAACTGTTGTGCAGCATTTGTTTGAGTCAGAGGAACGTCTCAAAAATATTGAAACTTTTGAAGAGCGCAAAGAAGAATTGCAAAAAAAACTTGTTTTCGCGCGCGCCGAATATTTGAAAATCGCCTCCGAGATTCACGAAAAAAGAACAAAAGCGGCGCGGAAATTTGAAAAAGAAGTTGAAACAAATCTGAAAACGGTTGCGCTCGAAAAAGCGCGGTTTGAAGTACGAATTGACGCGCCGGACGAAAAGGATTTGCACAACGAAACTAATATCAAAAGATTGACTGCGAAAGGTTTTGACACGGTAGAATTTTATTTTTCAGCGAACGTCGGCGAATCCGTCAAACCGCTGGCGAAAGTTGCTTCGGGTGGGGAAGCCTCGCGCTTGATGTTGATTTTAAAAACGACGGCAAAATCAAATGAAGCAGAGAAATCGGTTGTTTTTGATGAAATTGATGCGGGGATCGGCGGACGAGTCGCCGAAGCCGTTGGACTGAAATTAAAAGAATTATCGAGCAGCCAGCAAGTTTTGTGCGTGACGCATCAACCGCAAGTCGCATCCTTAGCCGACCAGCATTATTTGGTCGAAAAGGAAACGGACGGCAAAAAAACAAAAGTCGGAATGCGTGTTTTAAACGAAAACGAAAAAGTCGAGGAAATCGCGCGAATGCTGACCGGAAAACAGATTACTGAAACCGCCAGGCGACACGCCAAAGAAATGTTGAGCACGGCGCGATAAGAGAATTTGAACTGCCGCTTGCTGCGGTAAGATAAATTTATGGAAGCTGAAATTTTAGCCGAAGTCATTCGCGGCGCGACGGTTGAATCAATTCATCGCGGACATCTGGTGGTTGTTGACGGCGATGGCGAAATTGTCGCGCAAGTCGGCAACCCCGATATGGTTACGTTCTGGCGTTCATCTGCTAAACCTTTTCAGTTGCTGCCTTTTTTGTTAAACGGCGGAGCGGCGCGATTTGAATTTTCCGAAAGCGAAATCGCACTGGCTTGCGGTTCACACTCGGGCGAAAGTTTTCACGTTGAAACTGTTGAAAAAATGCTTGGCAAAGGCGGCTTTACCGAATCCGATTTGCAGTGCGGAGCGCATTTTCCGTTTGATGAAAAAACGGCGGAACAAATGATAAAAAACGGCGTGAAACCGACGTCGCTGCACAATAATTGTTCGGGCAAGCACGCGGCAATGCTGGCATTTGCCAGACACACCGGGGCAGACGTTTCTACTTATCATCTGTTGGAAAATTCAGTACAGCAAAAGATTTTAGAAATAGTTTCGCGGTTTTCGGGCGTTGCAAAAGACGAAATAAAAATCGGCATTGATGGTTGCGCTCTGCCGAGTTTTGCTTTACCGATCCGGGCGATGGCGCGTTCTTTTGCAAGTTTGATTTGTCCGCCGCAATCGTTTGATGAAGATTTGCGTAAAGCCGGTCAACGACTCGTTTCCGCAATGATTAATTATCCGGAAATGATTGGCGGAACAGACCGGCTCGACACGCTGATTATGCAATCTGCGCGCGGCAAATTGATTTCAAAAATCGGAGCCGAAGGCGTTCTGACGGCAGCAGTTTTGCCGAGTGAAAAATGGACAAAGGGTTTAGGCATTGCCTTCAAGATTGAAGACGGCGACGACAAACGCGCCCGCGCTGTCGTATTAATCGAACTGCTGCGGCAATTGGAAATTTTCGACGCGGAAACTCTCCGGTATCTTTCTCCGATGGCAATTACAAATCGGCGCGGCAATGCGGTCGGCGAAATTGTTGCAAGTTTCGCGCTCAATTTGTGAAACTTGCTTGATGAAAGTATTTGTTTCGAAGTAGAAAATTAAAATGGCACAAACACAAACAGAAAATCTTCCGCCGAAGCTGCAAAAAACGGCGAGCGGCGAAATTAACGCCGGTTCTCTGGCTGATATACTCGAATGGTTTTTGAATTTTGACCACCGCGTGTCAATTGTCAGGAACCCGCACGTCGAAGAGCTTTTTCAATGGAAACAAACCGACGACGCGGAAAATGGAATCGAGTCGTATCCGTTTGAAAATGCCGAATCACGTTTTGCCATCGGTGTTTTTCAGGCGCTCGGTAAAAATGATTCGGAAGCGTCCTTGCACGCATGGATTACCGAAGTTCTTGAAGTGTTGGGCGAAGCCAAACAAACAAACGAAGACATCGCGGCAAGCTACAAACTCGAAACAAATCAAGGAAAGTCAGCCGTCGAGGAATCACAGGTTATTTCTTCAAAAATTGAGCGACGCTTATATCTATCGAGCTGCTGGCTCGAATCGCTCTCGACGGCTGAGGTCAGATTTCTCGGCTGGATTTATCAGGAACTTTACAGTAAACCTTTTCAACCGTAGCAAAAATAAGTAAAAATAGTTATAGGGAAATTAAAAGAAGCGAAACTTTTAAACAATTAGTAAAAATGATTTTAGACACAAACACCAACTCACAATTTGTGAAACGCGTTTTGAT
>JALZOH010000199.1 GCA_030857305.1 Acidobacteriota bacterium | reverse complement strand
ATTATCGAATTAGTAAAAATAAAAACCGGATTCCATACCAGATAACTATAAAAGGCAAAACCGACTGAAGCTGCGATTTGACCGACGAAAAGCCAAATCGAAACGCCTTCGCTTTTGCCTTCGCTCCATTGTTTATAAACTTGCTTGCCGATTGTAATAACCAGAATCAGCGAACTGACCCAACCGATAACTTCCGTCATAATTTAAAAAAATAGTGGAAAACCGAGTTTGATTTCCAATTTTCCACTTTCCATTTTCCGTTTTACATTATTTACGCGATTCGTTTTGGCTCTTCCATATCGTCATCAGCCGGCGGTTCTTCAATCGGTGCGTTTGGCTCGCGGTCGGGCGGCACAGGTATATCGCTTTTCGGTTGTTCGACATCAGTGTTTGGATAATCTTGACCGACATCCGAATGACTTCCGAAATCATCGTCTCTGACGGTCGAATTAACATCGGGATTCGGAACATTTTGTACATCTTGCATAATAAAAATTCTCCTATTTTAGAAATTTATAATTTTTCTGAAGTGCAAAAATTGTGCCTTTGTTGGTTTTAGCAAAAAGCATTGAAAACAAACGATTCTTTAAAAAATAAATTCTTCAAACGAGGCAGACACATACAATTTTTGTATCGAATCAAAGCAAACAATAATATGCAAATCAATATCTGACCTTCAAATTTCATCCCTTAATTTCATTCTTCACTCTAAAACGCGCTTCAATGTCTTTTCTAAATTTACAAATTCAAATTCAAAACCCGCAGCTACGAGTTTTTTCGGCAAAACTCTCGCGCCCTGCAAAAGCAGTGTTTCGCCCATTTCTCCGAAAATTAATTTGACTGCAAATTCGGGGACAGGCAGAATTGTCGGGCGATGCAAAGCTTTGCCGAGCGTTTTGGTAAATTCTTCGTTGGTTACGGGATTCGGCGCGACGGCGTTGACCGCGCCGCGCAAGGTTTCGTTTTCGAGCGCGAAGTGAATGAGTTTTATCAAATCGTCGAGCGCAATCCAGCTCATCCATTGCTTGCCGCTTCCGATTGTGCCGCCGACACCGAACTTAAAAGGCATGAGCATTTTCTCCAGCGCGCCGCCGTCTTTCGCCAACACAACGCCGATTCGCAAAAACACGACACGCGCAAACTCTTCCGCCTTTTCGATTTCATCTTCCCAAGCTGTGCAGACATCCGTCAAAAAACCCGCGCCTTGCCGGCTGTCTTCAGTCAAAATTTCATCTTTTCGGTTGCCGTAAAAACCGGTTGCCGAAGCCGACACGAAAATCTTCGGCGGATTTTGCGCCCGTTTGAGCGCATCAACCAACACTCTCGTTCCGACAACGCGACTGTCCTTAATTTTTCTTTTCTTCTCGTCCGACCAATTTTCCGACGCGACGTTATCGCCCGCGAGATGCATAACCGCATCAAAGTTTTCGAGTTTAGCTTGTTCCGTTTCGCTAAAACCTTTTTCCGCTTCCCACTGAATTTCATCGGAACTTTTCGGCGTTTTGCGGACAAGTTTATAAATTTCGTGTCCTTTTGCCAAAAGAGTCGGAATCAAATGCGTTCCAACCAAGCCGCTCGCGCCTGAAATTAAAATTTTCATAAGGTTTAAAGACCAAATCGCGTACCTATTGTTTTTAGATTTGAACCTTCGTATTTATTCAGCCCCCAACTTCTGCATTTATAATTAAATAAGGGTCAAGACTAGATAAAACTATCACAGTTTTCCTCCTTATTGAAAAAAAATGTCGCAAAATGGGCAGTTAAAGCGAAGCAATCCGTTTTCAAAATCGAATTTTTCGCGTAAAAATTTCGATGCGCAACATCCGAGCAGAAATATTTGTTAAAATTGAACTTAGCAATCATTTTAGCCTTTTTTGCTAGTCATGACCCAAATAAAATTGTTATAGTCCTACCAACGCGAATCGTAGCGGGTGAAATTCGCACGCCAATCTTCTTCCGAATCTTGTTTTAATAAATGAAATGTGCCGTCAAAGATGACTTCAGTTTCAGGCGAACGGCGCAGACGGTAAGTTCCGCCGGAAGGCGAGCAAACGATGAGCGTCGCCTTTTCTTCGGTTAATTGCGAAACGACTGCGCTGCGCCAATCATTTTTAGAACGGTAATGCAATCGTGCGCCAATCGGCAGTTCGCGGAGAAAAATTATTGTTTGTTGGTGAATAATTTTCAAAATGAAAACGGCACAGATCAAAATTGATTTCCTCTTTTAATCTGTGCCGTAAAAATATTAATAAAACTGCTCTTGTTTGCTTTTATTACTTAACCTTCAAAAGGCAAATCGTGTTGTCCTTTCTGCTTGCTAACGGCGTAAACGCGCATTCCGATTGAAATCATTAAAACGGAAATTCCAATCCAGATGAAAACCCACGCGATTGCGGGAAGACCGGTTGCTGCCGCCATATTTGCCGCATCTGTGTGAATGTGCGAGCCGATGAGCGGCGCGTTGATAAAGAATAATGTTTTCAAATCAAGGAGCGAGTTTAGAACGCATTGCACGGCAAGAAAAGCAACAGTGAAATTTGCCCATTTCGCCGATGCATAACGCGCAATGGCAAGTAATCCGGCGCTCAAAAGCACACCCGAAATGACTGTAAAAGCGACGTTGCCGAAACTTACATCTGCCGAAAAAACATTCCAGACGGGCGCGAAAAATCCGAAAACGACCGTCATAATTCCGACGAAAGCAGCCGAAACCATCAAAACAACGCGGGCGGAAAATGCGCGTCTGATTAAAACGAGTAGCGCCACGCCAAACGCGGTTGTGCCGAGATAACCGGCGCTTGAAGTAATCAAAACCGACAGCCAATTGTCCGTGAGAGCTTGAACCACTCCGCTTCCGTCGGACGAAACCGTCAGGCTTTGAACCGAGCCGCCCGTCAGGAGAGAAGCCAGCGCGTGACTGCCTTCGTGGATAAAAGTGACAAACAACCGAATTGGATAAACCAAATAATCGGCAAACGGAACAAACCACAAAACGATTGTAATAATTGTCGCAATTATTAAAAGTGTCACTTGCGGTTTAACATCTTCAGCCAACTTGTATTTCATATTTGAAAACTCCTTTTTGCTAATTCATATTTTACGCTTTTTTGGCGGCAAAGTTCAAAGTTAATTCGCTTAATGAGTTGTTAATTTTAATTTTTTTGTTGCCCGGTATTGCGCTAGTGCTTTGTAAGCTAAGTTTTTTGAATAACATTTGCATACGAAAAATTTTCTACGGATAGTCTTTTATTTTCTTTTTGTAAAGCAACTTCAAACTCAGGTATAAAACTATTAGCCGTCCGAAGGTCGCTTGCTTGTCCACCAATTACAGCATCGCCATAAGTAACCGCACCAATATAATTATTAGGTTCGGCAAATGTGAGTAGTTTAGTTGCATTATCGAAATTTACAGCCGGACGAGTTTCCAATCCCTTGATGCCTATCGCCTCAAAGCGTTTGACCCAATTATTAACGACCACTTCGCAGCCGCCTAAAATCTCGGTAATCTCGGCGGCAGTGCTTTTCTCACTTTTTACAAAACCATCTGACAACACTGGCGAAAAGTATGAGTTTTACCGGTTCGATAACCGTTCTCCAAAGCCGCGCACTGCTCCCCGGTTAGTTCAATGATTTTTGTTTTACCCATCGTGCCAAATAGTTTAATCTATTTCTGCTCGGTTACTTAGAAATTTTCTTTGCGTCCTTTGCGCCTTTGCGGGAACCCAAATATTGTATTAAAAATTATATATGAACGATTTATTCAATTTAGCCGGAAAAAGCTTTACTTCACGGCTCATTATTGGGACAGGCAAATATCGAACTCATCAAGAAATGCAGTCGGCGCATAAGGCTTCGGGTGCGGAAATGGTGACGGTTGCCGTCAATCGTGTTCCGCTCGACAGAAAAACCGAGTCTTTTCTCGATTATCTGTCGCCGGAAATGCAGATTTTGCCGAACACGGCAGGATGTTACGATGCCGAACACGCGATTCGCACAGCGCGTCTGGCGCGTGAAGCCCTGGAAACCGATTGGATAAAACTCGAAGTCATCGGCGATAAAGTCACACTTCTGCCCGATAACGAACAAACTTTGGAAGCCGCGCGAGTGCTTGTAAAAGAAGGGTTTATCGTTCTGCCTTATTTTAGCGATGATTTGATTATGGCGAAAAAATTGTTGGACATAGGTTGTCCCGCCGTAATGCCGCTTGCCGCGCCGATTGGTTCGGGTTTGGGCGTGCAAAATCCTGCGAATCTGAAAATTATGCGTGAACAGCTTCCCGACGCGACGATTATCGTTGACGCCGGTGTCGGCGTTCCGAGCGATGCCGCAATTGCAATGGAACTCGGCGCGGACGCGATTCTAATGAACACGGCAATCGCCGAAGCCAGAGACGCGGCGCAAATGGCGACCGCAATGAGACTCGCCGTTCAAGCCGGAAGACTTGCGTATCTTTCGGGCAGAATGCCGAAACGACTTTACGCAAGCGCATCGAGTCCAATTGAAGGCGCGATAAAATAATTTGCAGATGTTTATGAAAACTCATTTCAGATGTTTCAATTAAAGTTATTCGCAGTTTTATTACTCATTGCTTTTTCCGTATTTGCCTGTTCAAGCGGCAAAGCAAAACGAAATGAATTTAACATCGCCGAAAGCAAATCTTACGAAGCGTCTTTGTTTCGCCAAAACTGCGCGATTTGTCACGGGCAAGAGGCAAACGGCAAAGAGATTGACGGCAAATTAATTCCTTCTCTGCGTTACGGCGACGCGGCGACAAAATCCGAAGAAGAGATTTACCATCAAATCAAGGAAGGCAAACTGCCGATGCCCGCCTTCAAAAATCAATTGACCGAAGACGAGATTAGAAAAATGGTGCGGTTTGTTCGACGCGATTTGCAAGGAAAGCAAGAAGCGGAGAATTGAAAATGGAAAACGTAAAATCGCATTATCAAAAGGAATGGGAAAAATATAGGTTTATACACAGACTTTACCTGACTTCATTTTTTGTCTTTGTTTCATTTTTCGTTTTATTTGACTTCTTTGCAAAAATGTCTTCACGAGAATTTGCCGGATGTCTTTTTTTGATAAGTTTGATTTTTGGTATTTACTCAAATTTAAGAATAATGTTTTGGAAATGTCCGCGTTGTAAAAAACCTTATCATAGCTTGTTGCAGATAAATATATTAGGATGCGAATCAGTAGTAGAAAACGAGCAAAAAGAAGGCAAAGGCAAGTTTTCCCCAACAATGTATTAGCAAAGCGTATCGTAAGCACGGAAACCGGCGGTGTAAACAGTTGCGTCGAAGTTCACTTTGCCTCTTATAATTGCTTGCAAAGTCTTGGCTTTCACGTTTTTGACGATCTCGGTATAAACTTTTCCGTTGCGTTTATAGATACCGAAAACGATGTGTTTGTTTTCTGCTCCGC
>JALZOH010000198.1 GCA_030857305.1 Acidobacteriota bacterium | reverse complement strand
CAATAATTATTTCTTCTATTTTCCTCCAATCATTTTTCCAGTATCTGACAATTGCATGCTTCATTGAAAGTTTTTCAAACTTTGAAAAATCAATCTCATTCTCGCCGTATTTCACCTGCAAACTTCCGTTTGCTTTCTGCACTGATTCCTTCAACATCGCTTCGCAAAAATCCATCATTCCGTTCACGTCCATGTAGGCGCAATAAAATTCGAGCATCGTGAATTCGGGATTGTGTTTTTGCGACAAACCTTCGTTGCGAAAGTTTCGATTGAGTTCATAAACCTTCTCGAAACCGCCGACGGTCAAACGTTTCAAATAAAGTTCAGGCGCGATGCGGGCGTAAAGCGGAATTTTTAACGCTTCGTGGAAAGTTGAAAAAGGCTTTGCCGCCGCGCCCGTCGCTTTCGGCGTGAGCATCGGCGTTTCGACTTCGATAAAGCCAGCGTCGTCGAGAAATCGGCGCATTCCGCTAATCAATTTGGCGCGGCGTTCAAAAACTTCGCGCGTCGTCAAACCTTCGTGTTCAACTTGCAGGCTCGACGCGATTAAATCGGCATAGCGAAAACGCCTTTGAAGCTCGGGGTCGGCGATGCCGTGCATTTTGTCGGGCATCGGCAGCATCGACTTGGCTAAAAACTGAATTGTTTCGACGTGAACGCTCAACTCCCCTGTTTTCGTAACAAATAAATATCCTTCGACGCCGATAAAATCGCCGTGATCAAGCAAATTGAAGATTTCCCAAGCCTTTCCTTCTTCATCAATAATTTTTCCGGTGTCGTTATTTATTGCTTTCGCATCTTGCCTGCGAACATAAATTTGCAAACGCTCAACGCCGTCCGACAAATGGACAAACGCCGCTTTTCCCATCACGCGCGGCGGAACGGCAAGGCGTCCCGCAACGCGCACACGCAAGCTGTTTAACTCGATGTTTGCCGCGTCGCGTTGTTCATCGAGAGGTTTTTCATTTTCGGCTAAATGCGGAATGTGTTTGTCTTTAATTAATCCAGCAAACGCGACAACGCGTGTAATCGTGTCTTCTTCGCCCGTGACATTTGAGCGTTCAAACTTATTCGGATAAACATTGCCGATTATATCTCGCAGTTTTTCGAGATGTTCACGCCGAGCTTCAGTCTGGTCGTTCGGTTCAATAATTTCGTCAAATTCAGCAATATTCATAGTCTTTTTATCAAATTAAAAACTCGCTCGTTTCATTAACCAGTTTGTTTTCAATTCCATTCGATTAGATAATATTCGTTGATGATAGCATTATCAACAATGTCTCTCATCTTTTCTCTTTATTCGATAAATTGTGATAATTTTTTAGAATGAGTTTTCCGGCACAAACAAAAACAGAACTTTCCCGCCTTAAAGATGAAATCAGAGGCGGCGCGAAAATTATCTCACTGAGTGGTTTAACGTCAATCGCTTCAAAAGCTTACATTCTCACCCAACTGCAAGCGGAAACAAATAAAACCTTCGTCATAGTAACCGATTCAAACAAGGAAATTGAAACTTGGGAATGCGACTTGGAGTTTTGGCAAAACTCAATCCAAAATCCAAAATCCAAAATCCAAAATCCAAATGGCTCTCAGCTTCTTGTTTTGCCTTCGAGCGAATCGGACGTTTACGCAGGTGTTTCGCCGCACGCCGAAACTTTGGAGCGTCGTGCGCTGACGCTCTGGACTTTAGCCAATTCAAAACCAAATTTTGTCGTAACCTCTGCGAAATCCTTGATTACGCGAACAGTCTCGCCAGATAAAATAAAAAATCTCGGTGCAATCCTGAAACGCGACGAAGATTTTGCTCCTGAAAATTTGATTGAAAAACTCGTTTCGAGCGGGTTTGTGCGTGAAGAGCCTTTGAAAAACATTGGCGAATTCAGCGTGCGCGGCGGAATTGTTGACGTGTGGTCGCCGTCGGCGGAAATGCCGGTGCGAATCGAGTTTTTTGGCGATACGGTGGATTCGATTCGAGAATTTGACGCGGAAACGCAGCTTTCAACCAATCAGCTAAAGGAAACTTCGATTGCCCCGATGCGCGAATTTTCCGCAACCGCGCAGGATTTTAAGGATTGGGCTTTTTTTGCGAGAGAGAGATTTACTGACGAAAAATTTGCGCGTGCCGTGCTTGACAGAACGCAATTTGCCGACGAAGGCGAAAGTTTTTCAGGCTGGGAATTTATGTTTCCGCTCATCAGCCCGCGCTCTTCGAGTGTGTTCGATTATCTGAAAGATTCCATTTTTGTAATTGATGAACCTTCTTTAATTGAACTCAATCTTTCAAATTTTTATGAAAATGTAGACAAACATTTTAACGAAATCACCGAAGCTGGAGAAATCGGTTTGGAACCGCGCGAGCTATTTTTGAGCGTTGAACAATTGCGCGACAAATTTGAATTGGTTCAGCGGTTGGAACTCAGAAGTTTGGGGCGAACGGCGGCGCAAACTGATGAGGAATTTCAAATTTCAGAATCATCTGTGGGAGCGGATGGATTGCAAGGCATAAACGCCGGTTCGAACGAGTCTCTCAAAAATCCTCTATTTTTATTTTCAACAGTTGAGAAATCAACGGAAATTGAAATCGGGTCGCGCTCGACACGCAAATTCCACGGTAATATCAGAGATTTTGCGCAACAACTAAAACAAAAGAATTTTTCCACAACGTCGCCAAACACGCCAGGTTTCGATGATCAATCACCGACAAACGGCAACCGACAACCGACTTCTATTTTCGTTCTGCAAACGCACGGACTCGCTGACCGGCTCAATGAAATTTTGCGCGAATATGACGTTTCGATTGCCGAAACTTCTCTTTTAATCGGTGATTTGAGCGCGGGTTTTGAAATTCCCGCGTTTGATTTAAACGTCAGTACGGAAACGGAAATTTTCGGCGAAACTCGAGATGTCCAAAGTCCAAAGTCTAAAGTCCAAAGTCCAACAACGAAAAGCAAAACTTCAGCATTTATCTCAGATTTTAGAGATTTAAAGGCAGGCGATTTTGTCGTTCATGTAGACCACGGAATCGGACGTTTTGAAGGTTTACAGACACTGGAAACCGGCGGTGTGTCGCGTGAATTTATGCTGATAATCTACGCCGAAAATACCAAACTTTTTGTTCCGGTTGAAAGATTAGACCTTGTTTCGCGTTATTCATCGGGCGAAGCGGCGCAGCCGACGCTTGACCGTCTGGGAAGCATCGGCTGGCAGAAAACAAAGGCGAAAGCCAAACGCGCGATGCGTGATATGGCGGACGAACTTCTGCGGCTTTACGCCGAGAGAAAGCTCGTTGAAGGTTTCGCTTTTTCAGAAGATACGCCGTGGCAAATCGAATTTGAAGACGCTTTTCCGTATCAATTGACGGTTGACCAAGCCTCTACAATTGAAGATATGAAAGGCGATATGCAAACGCCTGTACCGATGGACAGACTTGTGGTCGGCGATGTCGGTTACGGAAAAACGGAAGTGGCGATGCGCGGCGCATTTAAGGCGATAATGGATAATAAACAAGTTGCCATTTTAACGCCGACCACCGTTCTGGCGTATCAACATTTTGAAACCTTTAAGCAGAGATTCGCCGCTTTTCCGGCAAAAATCGAGCTTCTTTCACGCTTCCGTTCAAAAAAAGAACAAAAGGAAGTAGTCGAAAAAGCTGAAAAGGGCGAAGTGGATATTTTAATCGGAACGCATCGAATTTTGTCGAATGATGTTAAGTTGCCGAAACTCGGTTTGGTTGTCGTTGACGAAGAACAGCGTTTCGGAGTAGGGCATAAAGAAAAACTTAAACATCTGAAAAAGAAAGTTGACGTTCTGACGCTAAGCGCCACGCCGATTCCGCGCACTCTGAATATGTCGCTGCTCGGAATGCGTGATATGTCTGTGATTGAAACTCCTCCTCGCGACCGTTTAGCGATTAACACGCAGGTTGTGCAGTTTAGCGAAAACGTTATTAAATCGGCTATCGAACTCGAACTGGCGCGCAGCGGTCAGGTCTTTTTTATCCACAACCGCGTCGAAACGATTTACACGATTGCCGCGCACATCCAAAAAATTGTGCCGAACGCGCGGATTATCGTCGCGCACGGACAGATGAACGAAAAAGAGATGGAACAGGCAATGCTCGACTTTATCGCTTTTAAGTTCGATATTCTGGTAGCGACGACGATTATTGAAAACGGCATCGACATTCCGCGCGCGAACACGATTATCATCAACCGCGCCGATAATTACGGGCTTTCACAGCTTTATCAGCTTCGCGGGCGAGTGGGACGCTCAAACCGTCGCGCTTATTCGTATCTTTTGATTCCGTCGGAACAGGAATTGACGCCGATTGCCAAAAGACGTCTGAGCGCGATTCGAGAATTTTCCGATTTAGGCGCGGGCTTTCGCATCGCGGCTTTAGATTTAGAGCTGCGCGGCGCGGGCAATATTCTTGGCGGTCAGCAATCCGGTCAGCTCGATGCGCTCGGTTTTGATCTTTATACAAAAATGCTCGAACGCACGATTCAGGAACTCAAAGGCGAAGAAATCGAAGACGAAACAAGCGTTTCCCTTAATCTCGGCGCGGACGTTTCGATTCCGAACGATTACATCAATGAAACCGCGCAGCGCCTGCGGACATATAAGCGTATTTCATCAGCCGGAACTGAAGAAGATTTGCGAAGAATTTTCGCGGAGCTGCAAGATCGTTACGGTAAAACGCCCGAATCGGTGGAAAATTTATTTGAATACGCGCGTCTCCGCCGTATCGCTGAGAAAATGCATGTTTTATCTGTTGATAAAACAACCGACGGATTTGCTATCAAACTCGACCAAAACGCCAAAGTTTCACCGAACAAACTAACAGACTTTTTAGCAGGTAATGAAGGTGCAAGTTTTTCTCCGAGCGGTATTTTGAAAGTATCTACAAAGGAAGAAAATTTAATCGAAAAAGCGCGGCAGATTTTAGAGCAGTTACGAATTAAGAATTAAGAATTATGAGTCAAGAGATTTAGATTCGCGCGGGCTTTTGCTACCGTTCGCACAATATTAAAGTCTGCTACAAAATATTATTTTTAATCGCAATTCTTATTTTTTAAAAACAGAAAATATTCAAACAATTCACACTCGCCAATCCAAAATCCAAAATCTAAAATCCAAAATCGTTATGTTTCCTATTGCTGACCGCTTTCATTGCGTTTTTCGCTCGAAGCGGGCGGAGTTGTTTTTGGTTTTTCTGGCGGTTTAGCCGCAGGTGTCTTTTCAGTTTTGGGAGCGACGGCAGCCGGCGTCGGTTTGGTTTCCGGCGCAGTTTTCGGTGTACCCGCAGGTACCGGCGTAGGCTGCGTGTTAGCGTTCGCCGGAGGTTTACCGCCTTTCGGAGTAGCTGTCGGCGCCGGCTGCGCGGTAGCATTGATATTTGAGTTTGCCGGAACGAGAATATAAGCGCCATCGCTGGGCATAAAC
>JALZOH010000197.1 GCA_030857305.1 Acidobacteriota bacterium | reverse complement strand
GAGTTACCTTTGCAACGCCCTGCACGACGAACCAGTGTTCGGCACGCCGCCCGTGTTTCTGATAACTAAGACGCTTATTCGGTAAAACTTCAATTCTTTTGACTTTAAAGCTCTCGCTTTCGTCCAAGACGGTAAAGCTTCCCCACGGACGCCTGTCAAATTTAGGTGAATTATTTTCGCTTTCAATCTTTTCCATGATTTTCATATATGTTCGTGTCAGTAGCCCGACCGTGAGGGAGGGTTTAGCTGCTCGAGCCCGTGCTGACGCCTGGGCTACTGATACGCGTTTCCGTCTTTCTTATCATTTTCCACTTTCCACTAATTTACATTCCCAGATTTTTCATCAAAAATCCGTAAAGGTCGGCTTGTTCCTCGATAACTTTGGCGGTCGGTTTGCCTGCGCCGTGTCCCGCTTTTGTTTCGATGCGAATCAAAACAGGCGCGTCTCCGCCCTGCGCTTCCTGCAAAGTCGCCGCGTATTTGAAACTGTGCGCGGGAACAACGCGGTCATCGTGGTCGGCGGTGGTCACTAAAACTGCCGGATATTTTGTGCCTTTTTTAAGATTGTGAAGCGGGGAATATTTATAAATCGCCGCAAATTCTTCGGGGTTGTCGGGCGAGCCGTAATCGGAAGTCCAGTAACGTCCGGCGGTGAATTTGTGAAAGCGGAGCATATCCATTACGCCGACGGCGGGGAGTGCCGCGCCAAACAGTTCGGGACGCTGATTTAAGACCGCGCCGACGAGCAGACCGCCGTTTGAACCGCCCTGGATGGCGAGTTTTTTCGGGCTGGTATATTTAGCGGAAATTAGATATTCAGCAGCCGCGATGAAATCATCGAAGGCGTTTTGACGCTTTAATTTGATTGCCGATTCGTGCCATTCCTTACCGTATTCGCCGCCGCCGCGCAAATTCGCCACCGCGTAAACGCCGCCCATCTCCAGCCACGCCAGACGCGCTACCGAAAAGCCCGGTGTCAGAGAACTGTTAAATCCGCCGTAACCGTAAAGCAGAGTCGGGTTCGTGCCGTCCATTTTCAAGCCTTTTTTGTGGACGATAAACATCGGAACTTCGGTTGCGTCTTTGCTTTTATATTTGACTTGTTTGACTTCGTAATCGGCGGAATTGAATTTGACGTTTGATGTGCGGAAAATTTCCGATTTGCCCGTTTTCATATCGTATCGGAAAATCGTCGGCGGCGTCGCATAACTTGAAAAAGTATAAAAGGTTTCCGTGTCGTCGCGCTCACCGTAGAAGCCGCCTGCCGAACCGATGCCCGGAAGATCGACGTTACGCACGAATTTTCCGTTCATATCATAAATACGAATCTGCGTATAAGCGTCTTTCAAAAAATTGGCAACGAACTGATTGTTGATAAAGCTAATTCCGCCGAGCGTTTCTTTGCCTTCCGCAATGACTTGCTTCCATTCCCTTGTTTCTTTAGAAATATCGACTGAAACTAAGCGACCGCGCGAAGCGTCCTTGTCGGTGCGGAAATAAAATGTCGTGCCGTCGTTGCCGACAAAACCATAGCTCGATTCAAATTTATCAATCAGCGGCATCACTTTCGAATCCGCTTTGCTTAAGTCTTTGTAATAAATTTGATTCTTCGGCGAAGTGCCTTTTGAAACGTAAATAATCAAATATTTTCCGTCTTCACTGACACCGCCGCCGACATTCATTTCCTTGTCGTCGGGACGCTCATAAACAAGTACGTCTTCGGTCTGCGTGGTGCCGAGCCGGTGATAATAAATTTTTTGATTGTAATTCAAGCCGGTCAGTTTTGCTTTTTCATTAATCGCCGGAAAGCGCGAATAAAAAACGCCTTTACCGTCTTTCGAGAAAGACGCGCCGGAAAATTTGATGTCTTTCAAAACATCCGGCAAATCTTTGCCCGTTTCGACTTCGCGGAAATGCCATTCAACCCAATCAGAACCGGAGGAAGACAAGCCGTAAGCAATCATCTTGCCGTCGTCGGAAAGCGTGAAACCGCTTAAAGCAACCGTGCCGTCTGCCGAAAGTTTATTCGGGTCAAACAGAACGCGACCTTTATCTTTAACCGATTCAGCAACATACCAGACCGATTGATTTTGCAAACCGTCGTTTTTCGTATAAAAATATTTTCCGCCCTGCTCAAATGGCGCCGAGTATCTTTCGTAATTCCAAAGCTCGGTCAGACGCGCTTTAATGCGCGCGCGTTCCGGGATTTGATTCAGGTAGGCAAAAGTAACTTTGTTTTGCGCTTCGACCCAAGCCTTTGTCTCGCTTGAGTTGTCGTCTTCGAGCCAGCGATACGGATCGGAAATCTTTGTTCCGTGGTAATCGTCAATTTGTTCAATTTTTTTCGTTTTCGGATAATCGAATTTTGTTTGAGAAAAAACATTTGTCGCAATAAACATAAAAACTACAAGAACAAAACACAGCTTGAACATCATTTTCTGCATAATCCACCTCAATAAAAAGTTTTTCTAAGATTATAGTTGGCGTTTGAGTTAAGGCAAAGCCAAAAGAGATGCTTTATCGAATGAAAGCTAAAATTACTTCTTCAGCGAGGAATTTTATTTGAATAAACCGGAGAAAGTCGGCGCAGATTTTCAACCGCTTTTGGCAAAACTTCCAACACGTACTCAACATCTGCCGGAGAATTATCTTTGCCGAAACTAAACCGGATGGCGCCGCGCGCGAGTTCGTCGGTTCTGCCTAAAGCGCGAATCACGGGCGAAGGCTCGAGCGAACCGGAAGAACACGCCGAACCGGTCGAAACGGCGACGCCTTGCAAATCAAGATTGATAAGCAGACCTTCACCTTCGACAAAGCGAAAGGAAATGTTAGAAATATGCGGCAGACGGTTTTCGCGATGACCGTTAAATTCAAGGTCTGCAATAATTTCAGCCGCACCATTTTCAAATTTATCGCGCAGCATTCCAAGATGTTTTGACGTTTCACTTAAGTTGTTTTTCGCGAGCTCGCAAGCTTTTCCAAAAGCAACGATGTGCGGAACCGATTCGGTCCCGCCGCGCCGTTCGCGTTCCTGCCGTCCGCCAAAATTTTGCGCGTGAAGCCGCACGCCGCGCCGAACGTATAAAGCGCCGACGCCTTTCGGCGCGTAGAGTTTGTGTGCGGAAATTGAAAGCAGGTCGCAACCGATTTCTTCAACGTCAACGCCTATTTTCCCGATTGCCTGGACGGCGTCGGTATGAAACCAAATCTTTTTGCCCTTCTCTTTTTCGGCACGAACGATTTTTCCAACTTCTTCAACCGGTTGAATTGTCCCGATTTCATTATTCGCCGTCATAATCGAAATCAAAACCGTATCTTCACGAACCGCGCTCTTTACATCTTCGATTTTGACGATTCCGTCTTCGTAAACCGGCAAATAAGTAACTTCAAAGCTGCGCTTTTCAAGATCTTGACAAACTTCTTTGACCGCGGAATGTTCGATCGCCGAAGTTATAATATGCTTTCCGTATTTTTCGTTTGCCTCGACCAGACCGCGAATAGCCAGATTATTTGCTTCCGTTCCGCCGGATGTAAAAACGATTTCGGCGGGACGCGAATTGATAATCCCGGCAACTTGATGACGCGCTCGATCAACAGCCGCGCGCGCTTCCTGCCCGAAAAAATGAATACTCGAAGCGTTGCCAAATTTTTCGGTCAAAAACGGAAGCATCGCGCCGACTACTTCCTTGTCAATCGGCGTGGTTGCGCTGTTGTCTAAATAAACTCTCCGAAACATAGTTTGATATTAACTCAATTAAGATGAATGGCGGAAGTGAGATCAAAAGCAAAAATTGAGTTTCTTGCTTTCCGTTTAAAAATCAAAAAGGTGGTGGTCGAGATTGCCTCCGCCTTTTTGTTGGTTTTAGAAAACACCTTGAAAATAAAGTTCTAGCGTTCCCCAGCAGTTGCTATTTGCCAGTGTTAACGAACTGAATAAGATGGTCATCGAATTTTGCGGGTGTGGGATATTCTTATCAAATACCGAATTTAAAATGCTTTCGCTATTATGCGCTGCGTACAGTATTTGATTTACCTACTGAAGATTTTTCGCCAAATTCGAGAAGTAACTCGGCGAGTTGTTCCGGCTCTGTAATCATCGCATCGTGTCCGGTTGCCAACTCCCGATATTGCCAAGACTCATCAGTCCGTAAACGCTCGGCGAATTGCCCGAAAGGACCAATCGGCGGATTGTTGCAATAAATATATGTGCGAGGAATTTGTGCTGCTTTTGGATTTGTCAGCTGAACTGTATTGAGCATAGTTTTGAATGGATGCGGATTTAATCTCTGTTTAACCCAAGCCAGATCCTCTTCGTTTGTAATGCCGAAATTTTCTGCCGGAGAACAAGGCAGTTTGTAGCCGTCGCCTTCTGTTCGAGTCTTTTCTTTGCGCATTGCCAAAACTTCTGCCGGTTGAAAGTCAGCTGACGATTGACCGTCATTCGGCACAAACGCATCGAGATAAACAAGGTGTGCAAGACGTTCAGCTGCCTTTTCCGCCACGCCCGAGATAACCATTCCGCCGTAGCTATGTCCGACCAATACTACGTTGCGCAAGTCCTCATACTTAAGCACTCCAAGCACGTCCTGAATGTGCGTATCAAGTTCAACATCTGTGTTAAGAAGATGTACGCGCTCGCCGAGTCCAGTCAATGTCGGCGTGAAAACTTCGTGTCCAGCCGCTCTTAAAAGACGCGCCACGCGCTTCCAGCACCAGCCGCCGTGCCAGGCTCCGTGAACGAGTAAATAATTTATCATTTAAATCTCCTTACATTACCCTCCGTGACGATTAGAATTTTCATTATTTTGTTTCGTTTATAAAAATTGATTGCGGGCAGAATCAGTTTGGTTTTTTAATTCAGCGAGTTTCTGCTTGAGCAAATCGGCGGAAGCCAGTAATCCTTCACGTTCCGCATCATCGAGCGGGAGTTCGACAATCTTTTCCACGCCGTCGCACCCAACAACACATGGTAAGCTCATATAGATTCCGTCAATTCCATATTGCCCGCAGGTCATCGTTGAAACCGGCAAAATTGTCCGTTCATTGTGTAAAATCGCTGTGCAAATACGGTTCACACACGAAGCGACAGCGAATGAAGTGTAGCCTTTACGCCTGACGATTTCCGGTGCAGCTTGACGAACGCGCTCCAGCGTTTTCGGAAAATCAAGGCAATTCGGCTGGCAAAAATCTACGAGCGGTGCGCCGCCCACGCGAGCCGCGGACCACGTCGCAATTTCCGAATTGCCGTGTTCGCCAATGACGTAAGCGTGAATTGAGCGCGCCTCAACGCCTAGCATCTCACCGAGCAAAAAACGTAGTCGCGCCGTGTCTAAAACAGTTCCCGAACCGATAACTTTGGCGGACGGCAAACCGCTTTCTTCCTGCGCGATTTGGGCGAGAATATCAACCGGATTCGTCGTCATCAAAATAATTCCGTCAAAATTA
>JALZOH010000196.1 GCA_030857305.1 Acidobacteriota bacterium | reverse complement strand
TTTGGGTTTATTATCAATTTGTTCTTGGAAAAAAGAAAAGAAAAAAGAAAAATTTGCCACTGCTGAGCGTTGTTAAAAGCAGATAAAATACTAAAATGACTGAGACGTTAGATTTACGAGAATTACAAACTAGATACGAAGGAATAAAAGAAAAAGTCGCGCAGCTTGCGAGGTTTCTTTGACGCGCCTGCAAAACGCGCCGCCCTTGAAAAATTAGAAACGCAAATTTCTGTGCTGGATTTTTGGAACGATTCCGCGAAAGCGCAGACAGTCGTTCAGCAGAGAAGTCGCATTGAAAAATTATTAAAGGCGCAAGAGCAGTTTGAAATTGCTGTTTCCGATGCCGAAGTGTTGTTTGAATTTGCCGAAACAGATACCGGTTCAATTCAGGAGTTAAACGATTTAATCATCAAACTGGAAAGGGAAGTCGACGAAGCGCAGACCGAAGTTTTATTGTCGGGACAAACCGACGCGAACAACGCGATTTGTTCGATTCAGTCGGGCGCCGGGGGAACCGACGCGCAGGATTGGGCGCAGATGCTTTTGCGGATGTATCTGCGCTGGGCGGAACGTAAAAATTTTAAGGTCGATATTTTAGACGAGCAGGCGGGAAGCGAAGCCGGTCTGAAAAGCGCGACGTTTCGTGTCGAAGGCGAATATGCTTACGGATTAATGTCAACCGAAGCGGGCGTTCACCGTCTTGTGCGAATCTCGCCGTTTAACTCGGGCGGAAGTCGTGAAACTTCGTTTGCTTCGATATTTGTCTCGCCCGAAATAGACGAAACGATCGAAGTTGAAATTAACGACAAAGATTTGCGCGTTGATACATATCGCTCGTCAGGCGCGGGCGGTCAGCACGTTAACGTAACTGATTCTGCCGTCAGGATTACGCATTTGCCGACGAATATCGTCGTCACGTGTCAAAACCAGCGTTCTCAAATTCAAAACCGGGCGGTTGCAATGCAGGTTTTGCGCTCGAAACTTTACGAGCTCGAAATTGAAAAACGAAAAGCCGACAACGCCGAGCTCGAAGCGAATAAACAAGATATTTCCTTCGGTTCACAAATTCGCAATTACGTTCTTCATCCGTATCGGCTGGTTAAAGACACGCGCACAAAATTTGAACGTTCGGATGTTGAAGCAGTCCTGGACGGCGATCTGGACGAGTTTATCAAAGAATTTTTATTATTGAAAAAAAACGGCTCGAATGAAAAATAGAAAACAGGAAACTGAATATAAACAAAAAAATTCTATTTTTAATTTAACGTTAAATTGATGGCAACCGAAGTAGAAAAAAAACAAGCAAAACCGGTCTCTGATACGAGAAGTAATGAAATTGTTGCGGTCGTGCTGGCGGCATTAGCTATTTTAGTTTTTCTGTGCCTGGTAACTTACAGCCCGAATGATTATGTTCCTTTTATTAATCCTGATTCTAAAGAATCGAAAAATTGGATTGGAATTATCGGAGCGAGTGTCGCCGGGTTTTTATTTCAAACTGTTGGTTTAACCGCGCTTCTTTCGCCTTTTCTCATCGGATTATTTGCGTGGCGCTGCTATCGAGCTGAAATTTATTATCCGTTATTAGGTCACATAATCGGATTTGTTGTCTTTGTCATTTCACTTTCAAGTTTGTTAGAGATTTTTGGCTTCTCAACGTTTTTTGATGGAAGTTTTAGAGCCGGCGGGTTGATCGGATATTCGTTTGCCGAACTTTTTACCGGCTTCCTCGGCAGTATCGGCGCGGGAATTTTACTTGTAGCTTTACTCGTCGCCTCTCTTTTGCTGCTCACAAAAGTATCTTTCGCCACTTTTTCAGGAAATTTTTCGATGGCTTGGGAAAATTTCCAAATTCGGCTCGGCGAATGGTCAAGCAGCTTCCGTTTGTGGCGTGAAGCCAGGAACAAAGCGACACAGGCACAACTGGAAACACGCCGTGCAGCGCAGGAGGACAAAGCAAAACAAAAAACTCCGATCATTCAAGCAGACAAACCTTTGGTTGCTAATCGAGAAAAAGAAATTGAATCGCTAGATGAGAAATTTCCGGCTATCTTTAACCGTTTTGACAATCCGGCAAAAGCAGAACCAAAGGAAATATCCGAAAAAATCGAAGAATCGGAACACGAAACCAAAGAACAAACAATTCCCACGATTTTTGTTTCCCGGGAATCTTTAAAACCGACAATAACCGAGCCGCTTGATCTGTTTCCCAAAAATGAAAAAAGCGAAAAAATTCCATTCACGCCGATTCGGGAAACAGGTGAATTAAACCCGAAAGTTTTAGAAAAAGCAGAACAAATTGAAGAACCGGAAATAGTCGAAGAACCACTCGCGCTAACGAAAAAACCGCAGAACTTTGACGAATACGTTTTGCCCGAAACAGAGTTTCTGAATTCGCCGCCGCCGCGCGTCCAAATAAAAGAAGAAGAAGCCCGCGCCGTGGCACGAGAACTCGAAGAAAAAACCAAAGAATTTAACGCGACCGGGCGCGTCGTTAATATCTGTCCCGGTCCTGTGGTAACAACTTACGAATATAAACCCGACCCGGGCGTGAAATATTCGCGCATTACAGGCTTGTCGGACGATTTATGTCTCGCGCTAAAAGCCGAATCAATCCGTATTGACCGCATCCCCGGCAAAGCCTTTGTCGGAATTGAAGTTCCCAATCGGGAACGCGACACGATTTATTTGCGCGAAGTTGTCGAGTCAAAAAAATTTATTGAATCAAAATCGCTTTTAACCATCGCGCTAGGCAAAACAATTGATGGATTGAATTACGTTGCCGACCTTGCCAAAATGCCGCACCTGTTAATCGCGGGCGCAACCGGTGCGGGAAAATCAGTCGGCGTCAATACGCTTGTTGTATCAATTCTTTATAAAGCAAAACCCGATGAAGTGAAATTCATCATGGTTGACCCCAAACGTCTTGAACTGGGACTTTACGCCGACATTCCGCACCTTGCGACGCCGATCATTACCGACCCGAAACGTGCCGCGATTTCGCTCAAATGGGCAGTTTCGGAAATGGAGAAACGCTACAAAGACCTCGCCGGGTGGGGCGTTCGCAACATTGACGGATTTAATACGGAGGTTAAAAAACGCAACGCCAATGAACATTTCGACGACACTGGCGAACCTTGGAAAACTCTTCCATACATCGTCATTATCATTGACGAACTCGCTGATTTGATGATGGTTTCCGGCAAAGAGGTCGAGGAATCAATCACACGTCTGGCACAGATGGCGCGCGCCGTGGGCATTCATCTGGTTTTGGCGACACAGCGACCATCGGTTGATGTCATTACCGGACTAATTAAAGCCAACTTTCCGGCGCGGATTTCTTTCCGTGTTTCCTCAAAAGTTGATTCGCGCACAATTATTGACGGAAACGGCGCGGAGAGTCTTCTCGGGCGGGGCGATATGCTTTTTCTGCCGCCGGCGACTTCGCAAATTATTCGCGTTCACGGCGCGTTTGTCGACGAGAAGGAAATTCACAAAATCGTCGAACACGTCAAAGCGCAAGGCAAACCGGAATACGATACGACCATTACAAAAACCGAAGAGGAGATGGTTGATTCAGATGATTTGCCGGGTAAAAGAGACATTTTGTTTGCTGATGCCTTGCGAACTGTAGTTAGCTCCAAACGTGCTTCAACTTCGCTTCTGCAAAGGCATCTGCGGATCGGTTATGGACGCGCCGCCGCGATCTTAGACGCTATGGTGCGCGAAGGCTACATCGGCGAGATGGACGGCAGCACGCGCGCCCGACCTATCTTGCAAAAGGCTTATGATGATTTGCAGGAAGCTGAAGAGGGCAGAGAATTGTAAAATGAAAAAAGGCAAGGAAAATCAAAGTATGGATAAAATTTATACGGTAGATGTCTCAAATTGTTTTTCTACTCTTTGCCCCTTAAAATTTTTTGTTATTTATCTAAAAAAGTTTTCCACAGGCTCTGTGGAAAAAGCCTGTGGAAAACCTCTGTTTTGCAATCTTAAATCATTATTTTCAAACAACTTTTAGCATTTTGCACATTTAAGTTGCAACAAAATATGCGGTCTAATAACCCCTCTATTGACAACATTTACAAATTCTATATTAAACTATTGCTTTTATTTATTTGTTGTTTTCTAAACGGGTGCGGCGAAATTAAACAAACGCCACAATTTTTATCTGCAGAAAATACAATTTCGAGCTCTGAGGGATTAATTGACATTAATCGGGCATCGGCGGAAGAACTCGAAAAGCTGCCCCACATTGGAACAAAACTAGCGCAGGATATTGTTGAACATCGTTCCAAATTTGGCAGCTTTCGCAAAACTGAACATCTTTTATTGATTGAAGGAATCAGCGATAAACGTTACCGAGAAATAAAAAATTTGATCAAAGCTGAATGATTTGCTCGGCTTTAGTCAAATTTTCGCCCGAAATTTATTGAACTATTGTGACTTGATGATTACATTTTGAGTTTCCAAAATAAAAAAACGTTCCCCGATTTCGCGCTCTACCCACTGCTTTGGATAGCAATTGTTTTTAGTTTTGGCATTCTGGCAGGAAAATTTTTTCCTTTTAACTGGCAGGTCTATTTAATTATCTGTATTGTTTGCGCCGCTCTATCTGCTTTTTTTACAAAACAGAAATTTGCTTTAGTACTATTATTCGCTGCATTTTTTGCCGCCGGCGGTCTAACTTACCAAATCGAAAATAAGACGCCTGCACCGCACCGTCTCAAAAGAATTTATGATGAAAAACGGATAATATCAGGAGATCCGCTTGAACTTGAAGGCGTTTTGCAGGGTAAACCGGAACTTGCGGCAAGCGGATTTTTTCTTCTCCTTAAAACTGAGAAAGCAATTTATAAAAATTCGGAAACAAAAGTATCAGGAAAAATCAGACTTTTTGCTGCCGTTCGAGACGAACAAATTAAAAGTGAATATAACCTTCTGAATCTTAACTACGGTTCCAGGATTCGCCTAGCCTGCAAACTTCGTCGGGAAGAAACTTTTCTAAACCCGGACGTTGTTTCGTCGAAGGAAATCCTAGACCAGAGGGAAATTGACGCAACCTGTATTGTCAAAAGTCCGCTTCTGGTAGAAAAAATTGCAGAGACCAACACATTTTCTCCGGTTGCCTGGCTTTATGAACGCCGACAAGAATTAATAATTGATTTCAGAGAAAAATTTAATGTCTCGACCGCCGGAATTTTAATCGCGTCGCTGCTTGGAAACAAATATTTTCTGACTAAGCAGACGGCGGAAGTTTTTCGCGAAGGCGGCACGTTTCATATTCTCGTTATTTCCGGTCTGCACATTACTTTTATCGGCGGCTTAACAATTCTGCTGGTTCGCCGTTTCACAAAAAAAAGATTTTGGCAATTTTTTATCGCTGTCACATTTTTGTGGGCATTTTCTTTGGCGGTCGGGGCTGATGTCCCGGTCGTGCGCGCCACAAT
>JALZOH010000195.1 GCA_030857305.1 Acidobacteriota bacterium | reverse complement strand
TCATTTCTCAGACGGTCACGAAACGGGGATTTACAGCTTTCAATACCTGAGAGATTTGCCGGAAGAAAATTAACTACAGATAAGCAAAGATGGTTTATAATCGTTTTGCTATCAAATTGTGCTTGTCTGTGGTTTATATTTTATGCAGGAAAAAGATATTTTCGACGAAAAACAGGAAATAAAAAAGGCAAGTTTTGCTTGTCCTAATTGTCGTGAGCGAAACGACTACGATGTCCGTTGGTTAAAGCGGACGAAGAAAAAAAACTTGCCGCGAAATCTCAATCAACATGAACGCGTGCAAATGGATAAATCGCGTGATTATATGGTGCGCGTGGATGATATGCTCATGTGCAAAAACATGCGCTGCCGCAAACGATTTGAAATTCCTTCGTCGCAGTCTATAGTTTTCATTTAACTGTTTGTTTTCACTTTCTCGTTATCGGTATGTTATGCTTTTCTCAATCTAAGTAGGCAGAGGTAGAAATTATGACCGGAAAGGATTTGGAATTTTACGAAAAAGAAACACCGCCCGATCAGGATATAAAAGAGTTTATGGACGAGGAAATTGCTCATGCTCCGCAAGCGCCAAACGAATTAAAAGAACGTCTTTTTGAGCATCATTCATCTTCTCCGGCTGATTCGGGAGGCGATATCGACGCGGATTGGGCAGATGTCAACAGCACCGGTTCAGAATCGGTTTTCGGTCATAACCCAACACCTGACCAATCCGACGTTGAAGAAAATGCGCACGCGATGGGCATTGATTATCAGGATAATGAGCCGCTCGATCTTTTAGAGAAGATGGAAAAACGCGACCGCAATCGTTTTGAGCTAGATGAAAGCTCCAAAGATAAAGACGGAATGATTTAACCAAAAGCAAGATTTATTCAGTTGATAAACAGGAAAGCCATTAAGATTAATCTCTAATGGCTTTTTGTTCAGCTTAAAATCAAATTAACCTTTTGCTTTTTTTATTTCTTCAACCATTACCGGCAGGGCTTCAAACAAATCCCCGACAATTCCGTAGTCGGCAATATCAAAAATCGGAGCTTCCTTATCTTTGTTGATGGCGATGATTGTTCCGGCATTTTTCATACCGACAATATGCTGAATTGCACCGGAAATTCCCAAAGCTATGTAAACCTTCGGAGCGACCGTTTGACCGCTTGAGCCGATTTGACGGTCAATCGGCAGCCATTCGGCGTCGCAAATCGGACGCGATGCGGCAAGGTCTGCGCCGAGCGCATCGGCAAGTGCCTGGGCTTGGGCAA
This sequence comes from Acidobacteriota bacterium, assembly GCA_030857305.1. Taxonomy (GTDB): domain Bacteria; phylum Acidobacteriota; class Blastocatellia; order Pyrinomonadales; family Pyrinomonadaceae. The sequence goes on along the minus strand of JALZOH010000195.1, from coordinate 4,183 downwards.
TGTTTTCCTGTGATTTGATGCCGCGCCCGACTGCGACAATTATTCCCGATTTGGTTAAGTCAACCGACGCTTTTACTTCTTGAAACGGCTCTTCCGCCTGCATACGCGGCTCGCCGACTTCAACATCCATTGTTTCAACGCTTGCGCCGCTTCCCTTTTCAGCATTCTCGCCGCGAAATGCGCCTGATTGAAACGTGATAAAATATGGCACGTCCCCATCAATCGTTACATCGGCGTCTAATTTGCCAAGAAAAATACGGCGTGTAAAAATAAGTTTGCCGTTTTCATTGCGGTAGCGAATGCAATCTCCCACTACTTCTTTGCCCAACCGCGCGGCAAGTTTGGGCGCAAAATCTCGTACCTGATAGGTGTGCGCCATCACAACATATTTTGGATTCGTCGCTTTAATCACTTTTTCCCACGCATCAGCATAAGCATCGGGCGTGTATATTCCGAGTTTATCGCTTTTCGCAATAATAATTTTTTCCAAATTGTAGCCTGCTAACTCTTGAGCTAAACCACAATCTTTATCACACGGGATGACGGCTGCCACACTCAAACCCAAATCTTTGCCGATGCTTTGAGCGGCGGCGACCGCTTCGAGCGAGACTTTATTCAATACACAATTTTTATTTTCGATAAATACTAAAATCATATTTTTTGCAAATCATCGTTGTAAACCGCTAACCACTATTTATGCATAATTTACAAACTACCCTTCTGTTATAAAACCCTGACTTCTGTTTTTAATTTCTCAATCAACTCAACTGCGCCGGCCTTTGTATCACCGTTTCCGAGCATCTGGGTTTGTTTGGTTTTAAGGGGAAGATAAACTTTTTGAACGTGCTGCGCCGAATCAAAATTTTCGATCGAAGCGTTGATTTCCTTAATTTCTTTCTTTTTCGCCGCCATAATGCCTTTTAGACTTGCATACCGAATCTGCGAAATGCCTGATTGAATCGTTAAGAGCGCGGGCAATTGATACGTAAACCATTGATACCAACCGCTTTCGAGCTCGCGTTTGACGCGCAGGTTTTCATTTAAATTTGCACGATCAATATCAATTACAATCGTCGCATGCGGTATTCCCAAAAGTTCCGCCAAAATCACGCCCGTCTGACCATAGCTTGCATCATCGGATTGAAGCCCTGTGAAAACTAAATCGGCATTCTCTTCCCTGATTGCATCGGCAATAGTTTTAGCGATTTGATAAGGCGACAGTCTGTTTTCGCTTTCATTAACAATGTGAATCGCTCTGTCTGCACCGCGCGCCAAAGCATCTTTCAAAACGGATTTTGCAGTTTGCGCGCCGAGTGTGCAGACAACAACCTCGCCTTCGCCTTTTGCTTCCTTCAGCCGCAAAGCTTCTTCGAGCGCGTAACCGTCAGATTCATTGGTTTGATGAGCAATATCGGATTCATCAATCCATTTTTCATCTCTGCCAACGCGCAAGACCGCGTCTTTGTTGGCAACTTGTTTCATCAAAACAATGATTTTCATAAATTAGTAGGCAAGTAGGCAGAAGGCAGAAGGTAGAAGTTAGTAGAAGCATAAATTTATGCTGGTTACTGAATTCTGGTTTCTGGCTACTCATTGTATCTCTTAAAAATCAGACACGCATTTGTTCCGCCAAAGCCGAAACTGTTTGACAAAACATATTCAACTTCCGCAGCTCGTGCTTCGTTTGGAATATAATCCAGATCACAATCCGGATCAGGAAATTCGTAATTAGTAGTCGGCGGCAAAACATTTTCGTGAATCGCCAGAACACTGAAAACCGCTTCAATTCCGCCTGCCGCGCCGAGCCCGTGTCCAGTCATCGATTTTGTTGAACTGATGGCAATTTTATTAGCGTGTTCGCCGAAAGCCAATTTTATGGCTAAAGTTTCAAATTTGTCGTTATACGGCGTCGAAGTTCCGTGAGCATTTATGTAACCGATTTGCTCAGGCTGAATTCCCGCATCTTTCAACGCTTTTTGCATTACTCGTTTGGGACCCGAACCAGTTTCATCCGGTGCGGTAATGTGAAAAGCATCGCCGCTCATTCCATACCCGACAATCTCGGCGAAAATTTTAGCACCGCGCGCTTTAGCAAACTCAAGCTCTTCCAATATTATGATGCCTGCGCCTTCGCCGATGACAAAACCATCGCGTTCGGCGTCAAATGGACGCGACGCTTTTTGCGGATCGTCATTTCGCGTGGAAAGCGCTTTCAAAGAAGCAAAACCCGCGACTGACATCGGAGTAATCGCGCTTTCGGCGCCGCCGCAAATCATCGCGTCGGCATCGCCGCGTTCGATATATCTGAAACTGTCGCCGATGGCGTGCGCTCCAGCCGCGCAGGCGGTAGCGGTTGCCGTATTCGGACCTTTCGCGCCGTGCCTGATTGAAACGTTGCCCGCCGCCAGATTAACGATTGATTGCGGAATAAAAAAAGGCGATACGCGGTCGGGTCCGCCCGACAAAAGTTTATCGTGCTCTCGCTCAATCGCCCAGAAATCGCCGATTCCGCTGCTGATATAAGTGCCAATCATTTCGGCGTTGGAATCGTCAATGACAAGTCCGCTGTGTTTGATGGCTTCGTCCGATGCCGCAATTGCAAAATGCGTGAATGCGCCCATCCGCCGCGCTTCTTTTTTCTCCAAAAAATTTAGCGGGTCAAAATTTTTGACTTCCGCCGCGATTTTTACGGAGTATTTCTCGGTATCGAACTTTTCGATAAAACCGACACCGCTTTTACCGCGAGTAATTGATGCCCAGGTTGTGGCAACATCATTTCCACACGGCGTAATCAATCCGAGTCCTGTAACGACAACACGACGTTTCATATAAGTAGTAAGTGGTAAGTGGTAAATGGTAAGTGAAAGCAAAAAACTTACTGCTTATCGTTTAGCGCTCACCACTAAAAATTAAGCATTTTTGTGCTGCTCGACATAAGCGTAAGCATCACGAACACTTTGTATTTTTTCAGCATCTTCATCGGGAATTTCAATATCGAATTCCTCTTCAAAACGCATCACGAGTTCAACCAAATCCAGTGAATCCGCGCCCAAATCCTCAATAAAGCGGGCATTTTCCGTCACTTCCCCTTCATCAACTCCTAATTCATCAACAATAATTTGTTTAATTTTTTCTTGTACTTCTGACATTTTATTATCTCCTGTTTTTATAAATGTTTTGAGTGTCGGGGAAAGTTCCCAGAGTCTTGAGTCCGTTTGACCTTAAAGACTTTCTGAACTCCCAAGACTCTCCAGACTATTTCTTAAACTCTCCGAATCCTCGACGTTCATACAACGAACATCGCGGTTAATTTGTTTGACCAAACCCGATAAAATCTTACCCGCGCCAACCTCGATAAATGTTTTGACACCTTTTTCAATTAAATATTCAATTGTATCCTTCCACAAAACCGGCGAGGAAACTTGTTCGCTCAAAGCCGTTCTCACTCGTTCGCCTTTGCTATTTTCCCGCGCTGAAACATTTTCAACAAGCGGAAAACGTAAATCCTGAAAATCAATCTCTCGTAAATCTTCGGTTAATTTATCTTGCGCCGGTTTCATCAAAGCGCAATGGAAAGGCGCGGAAACATTTAGTTTGACGGCTCGTTTTGCGCCGCGCTCTTTTACAATCTCAATCGCCCGGTCAATCGCTTCCACATTTCCTGCTATCACAACTTGTGAAGGCGAATTGATATTTGCCGGACTGCAAACTTGGCTCTTTGCCGCTTCTTCACAAGCGGTTTTAAGCGTCTCTAAATCCAAGCCTAAAATCGCCGCCATTGCCCCGACGCCAACGGGAACGGCATTCTGCATATATTTTCCGCGTTTGCGGACAGTCTTTACAGCTTCTTTCAAACTTAGGGAGTTTGCCGCAACTAATGCTGAATATTCACCTAAACTATGTCCGGCGACATAATCCGGCAAAGGAAAACCTTCTGCCTCCATCGCGCTAAAAACAGCCATCGAAGTTGCCAAAATTGCCGGTTGCGTATTGGCGGTTAAAGCTAAATCTTCCGCCGTGCCGGAAAAACACATTTCGGAAAGCAAAAAGCCGAGCGCGTCGTCCGCTTCTTCAAAAACTTCCCGCGCTTTGGGAAAATTATCAAACATGTCTTTTCCCATTCCGACCGATTGTGAACCTTGACCGGGGAAAATGAATGCGGTTTTTGTCATCTTCAGAATCT
>JALZOH010000194.1 GCA_030857305.1 Acidobacteriota bacterium | reverse complement strand
GTCCGCCCGTGCGCGGGACAAAACTTCTGGCGTGGCGCATTCCGCCTGTTTGGAAAGATTTGCAAACGGGCGAAGCGTCTGCGCCTGAAAATTCCAAAGTTCTTCAAAATCAAAAACAATTGATGAAGGTTACTCTGACGACGCTCGACGCGATTTTCGCCGACGTGCGTCAAGGCTTGCGCGAAACTGTCGGCATTGATTGTGAATTGGTCGTAGGCGAACGCTGTTCAGTCGTCTTGAATTTGCCCGCCGAAACCGATACGGAAGCGATTGCGCGAGCGATTGATTTGGAAAATATAGAAGCGTGGCGCGATGAATCGGGGCGCGTTCACGTCGGCATCAGTCCTTGGCTTTCGACCAAAGAGGTTGACCAAACCGTGCTTTCACCCGTCAAAGTGATTCATGTTATTTTAGGCATTCACGCTTCGGATTCAGCCGAGCCGAAAACTTTCGGGCAGAAAATTTTTGGGGCGGTGGCGGAAATTATGAGTTTGCAGAAAAAAATTGAAAAATGAGAGGCGATGTTTTCTTCGGAAACTTTAATCAAAAATCAGTTAAACGAAATCGCCGAACTGATGCTGCAAAACGGCGGCGATTGAAATTGCCGCCGTTTCCGCCCGCAAAATTCTTCCTTTGAAAGTGACGATTTGAAACTCTTTTTCACGTGCCGATTCAATTTCCGCCGCCTCCCAACCGCCTTCCGCGCCGACTGCTGCCGTAATTTTTTTTGTGTCTTTGATGTCTGAAAATCGCGCGCCGCCGCGTTCCGCAAACAAAATCCGAGTGCCGTCTGCCGTATCAATAAAATTTTTAAATTCAAGCGGTTTTTCTATTGTCATAAGTTTGGCGCGTCCCGATTGTTTAGCGGCTTCGAGCGCGATTTTGCGCCAGCGTTCGAGCCGTTTATCAGTGTCTTTTAATCGCGCGTCGGCGCGTTTCGCGTTGAGCGGAACAAGTTTTGTAACGCCTAATTCGACCGCCTTTTGCACAACCAAATCGAACTTTTCGCCTTTGAGGAGCGCCACAACTAATGTTAAATCTAAACCGGATTCCGGCGCGGTCGGTGCGATTTTTTTAATAATTCGCAGAACTGTTCCTTTTTTTTCAAGTTTCTCGATTTCGCAAAAAAACTCTCTGCCTTCGCCATCGAAAGCCTGCACGTTTTCACTGCTCCGCAGACGTAGAACATCACGCAAATGTCTTGATTCTTCAACACTTAAGGTGATTTTCGACTCGTTAAAATTTTCGGAGGGCGCATAGAAGCGTCGCATTTCTTAAAAAGAACGCATCGTTAATTTCTCTGTAAATCCAAAACATCCGTTCTGGTAATAATACCGGTGATGCGTTTGAAGTCTTCGATTAAAACCGCCGGCGATTTTTGCAGTTCTGTTTTTATATCGTTGAAACTCGCGTCAACATCGAGCACCGGAAAACTTTCGTCCATCACTTTGCTCACTTTTGCGTTCAGCAATTCGCGGTCTCCGAGCAATTTGGTTAAAACGCGGCTTTCGCGAAGTGAGCCGACCGAAGTGTTTGCTTCCAAAACGGGAATTTGCGTTACGCCGTTTTCATTCATTTTTGCCAGTGCAATACTAATAATTTCATCGGGCGCGACAAATATGAGTTCGGTCGGAGCGCCGGAATTTTTCGTTTCGTTGATTAGCCCAGCCGTAATTTTTTGCGGTTCGAGCAGAAGTTTTTCCTTCATCCATTCGTCCGAATGAAATTTTGTTAAATAATGCTCGCCCGTATCGCACACGATAAAAACAACCAAGTCATCTTCGTCGAGTTTTTTTGCTACCTTCAGCGCGGCGGCAAAATTTGTTCCGGTCGAGCCGCCGCAAAAAATGCCTTCGGTGCGGGAAAGCTGACGCGCCAGTTCAAACGACTCGCGGTCGGTGATGTTGATAATTTCGTCAATAATTTTCATATCGGCGTTGCCGACGGGCAGGGATTGTCCGATGCCTTCGACGAGATATGGCGTGGCTTCCGGAACTTGACCGGAATCCTTGTAGGTTTTAAAGATCGAGCCGTACGGGTCTGCTCCGATGATTTTTATATTCGGATTTTTCTCTTTCAAATATCTGCCCGTGCCGCTGATTGTACCGCCTGTGCCGATGCTCGAAACAAAATGCGTGATGCGTCCGTCCGTGTCATTCCAGAGTTCGGGTCCCGTGGTGCGGTAATGCGAGGCGGGATTTGCCGGGTGATTATATTGATCCGGATAAAAACAATTTGGCGTTTCCTTCGCAATTCGTTTTGCAGTTTCAACATAATGCTCGGGCGTGCCGTGCTTGGACGCGGCGGGAACAACGACTACATCCGCGCCGAGCGATTTCAGATAGCGCGATTTTTCCATCGAAACTTTATCGGTCAAAACAAAAATACACTTGTAACCTTTAACCGCTGCCGCGAGCGCCAGACCGATTCCGGTATTACCGCTCGTTGCTTCGATAATTGTTCCGCCGGGCTTTAATAAGCCGTCTTTTTCCGCCGCTTCAATCATCGAAATGCCGATGCGGTCTTTGACCGAAAAGCCCGGATTGAGGTTTTCCATTTTGGCGAAAATTTGCGCTTTAATTTTGTGCCGGGCGGCGAGAGCGTTGATTTTGACGAGCGGCGTGTTGCCGATCAGCCCTAGAACATCGTTATAAAATTTCATTTGTCTCCGATAAGATTGCCTTAAAAACTAAGTTATAAAAATAATAATGTCACAATTTTAGCCTTTGTCTCCAACTCTGCAAAACCGAAACCGGGAAATAATTTTTTAGAACCCGTTTCAAAAATCATTCCTTAGCGTAACTTTGCGAAAGCCTTTGCAAACCTTCGCGTTACCGTTACGCGTTTTCAAATCAGCAGGTGCAAATAACGCCAGGTGTAACGCAAAGAAACGCTGAGTGATTTTTGAAACCGTTTGTAATATGAAATAAATGACCGAAAGAAAATTTTATCCGTTATTGTTTGGCAAAGAATTTTTGTTTTTTCGCCAGCAGTGGCGCCGGATTATTCGTAATAATTGCATAAATGCCTAAATCAAGTGCCCGTTTTACCCAAATAGAACTGTCGGCAGTCCAAATTATTGTCGCTAGACCTTTATTTTCCGCCCTTTTCACGAGTTCTTTAGTCGCCAGCGAGTAATGCAGTGAAATTTCGTCTGCTCCGCACTTTTCGGCTTTTTGCAGAATGTGTTTTCTTTTGCGGACAACGGTCAGGATTTTTGGAGAAAACAGCGCGGCAGTGCGAGCTTCAGGAAGCAAATTGCGTGCTTGAACGAGGGCGTTGAGGTTAAAACTTTTGAGAACAATTCGGGCAAGCAAATTTGTCTGCCCGATAGCTTGGCAAACTGCCTGGACAAGCGAGCCGGTTTCGGCTTTTTTGCATTTCATTTCGACATAAACCAAGCCTTTGTAATCTTCCAAAAATTTTAGCAACTCAGAAAAAGTCGGAACGGTTTCACGAGCAAATTGGTCATCGGCTTTTTTCGGATATTTCGAGTTAAACCAGGAACCGACATCAAAGGTTTGCAGCTCTTCGGAAGTATATGAGGAAACGCGCCCTTTTTTATCAGCTAAACGCTTTAGGTCTGCGTCGTGGATGACCACCGGCACGCCGTCCTTCGCCAGACGCACATCAAGTTCGATGCCTTCCGCGCCGTCTTCAATCGCCCGCCCGAAAGCCGCCAAAGTATTTTCCGGCGCGAGCGAGCTTGCTCCGCGATGGGCGATAATCAGAGGCTTTTCGGCAATTGATTCCATTAAAAAGTGAAAAAGAGAAAAGGTGAAAGAGTAAAAAAGTTTTTTGATTTTATGCGGCATTAGCTTTTGAGTGTTCAAACTTTCACTCTTTATCTTTTTCACTTTTAACCTTTTTCACTTTTTCTCCAAAAGAAAAATCATTTTTGACCAGCCAATCGGCTCTGTAAACGGAAAATTATAATCACCGACAATCTCGAAATACTGTTCCGCAGTTTGTTTTGTTTTCTCGATTGAGTGCGTCTTAAAGTTATATAAAATTTCCAAAACCGAACCGACCAGCGAAGGTTTGACAGGAATTAAAACAAGTTTGGCACCTTTTTTCAGAACTCTTGCAAATTCTGCTAATCCTTCTTCAAGCGAGACATATTCCAAAACGCCGCACGTAATAATCAAATCAAAAGTTTTGCCTGCGAAGGGAAGCTGCAAAATATTGCCCTGCACAGCGCAAATGTTTTCGGCATTGGTGTTTTCGTCTTTCTCAAATTGTTCGCGTGCGACTTTGAGCGAATTGATGGAAAGGTCGAGAGCGAAGGTTTTTTTCGGGCGAAATCCCGCGCTGTGAAACGCCAGCGTCACAATGCCGGTTCCGCTTCCCGCATCTAAAACAAGCGAATCGGAGCCCAGATCAATTTCAAGCGAGCTCAAATATCTTGCCACCGAATCTCGATAACCGTTTACTTTCATTGCCAGATTATGAACATCGGCAATGCGATCGTAAAAATTTTGAGTTTCGCTTCTTGAGGTTCCGGATTCTTGTGACATTTATTAGGGATTTAAGATTCAAACTTAAAGATTTAAATTTATAAAGCTTAAATCTTAGGAACTGTTTGGAAAATAGGCTTTGGTCAGAAGTTCGGGTAATTTCTAATGTGTGAAAAAGGAAAAATATCCAACTTAGCTAACCGATAGCTAATGGAATCATATCAAAAGGTTCTTTGAAAGCGGAAACAAAGGTTGACGAACGCGCCAGTTAGAATTACGTGAAGCGATCAATGATATTTTTTACGTTTGGGTAAGTAGAATTCAATAGCGTTACTGACCACCGGATTATCCGAAATTATATAGCGTTTATTATTTTCAGAGGTAGCAACGCAACTTGGCGAAGAATGCACGAAGAATTTGGAGGTCAAGCGCGAAAAAAGGTCGGCAAACTTATCAATCACATGGTAATTCTAAACTAACCCAGCTTGGTTGCCATAACCACTCATTGACAACAATCAATCCTTTTGTTGTCTTTTTAATTACATAAATGCTAAAAGTCATATCAATTCAGAATTTTACCCGTGCAAGGATGTTTTATAATTGGATCCGGTGCATCCGCCGGTATTTTATCCCAATCAATCGGATTTAATTTTTTATTGATTTAGAGAACTATTCGTTCTACTCGTTCGGAATGATGAAATTTTTCACCCGAAATTTTACACAATTCTCGCAGAGCCTTTTTCTCATCTCCCATTGCTTGATAAACAGCCGCCAGATCCATAATTATGTATTTCGCATAAACATGCGAATCAGTATTTGAAAAGACAGACAAACGGCTGAATTGGTAGAATTTTCTTCTGTATGGAAAATCAACTGATTCAAATTTACCTGTTTGTCTGTCAAATCTACGATACCTATTTCGATACTTGTTTTCAACGCTTGAGCAACAATGACGAGCCGCTTTTTACTGACCAGGAACTAATTACGATTTGGTTCTTTGCTCATCTGAGCGATTTAGCGC
>JALZOH010000193.1 GCA_030857305.1 Acidobacteriota bacterium | reverse complement strand
TTTTCGTCGGTTTTGCTGCCGATTTACGAAGAAACATTACAGACTAAAGATCGCTCTCTCTGTCACGAATTAACGCTCGGAACTTTGAGAAATCAAATTTATCTCGACAAAGTTATTGAGTTTTTGACCGGAAAAAATCTGGAAAGACTTGATCTGGCAGTTATTTTGTCGCTGCGAATCGGACTATTTCAAATTCTTTTCCTCGATAAAGTTCCGTCACACGCGGCAATCAACGAATCTGTCAATCTTGTGTATCGAGCGAAGAAACATTCGGCAGGCAGTTTTGTTAATGCGGTTTTGCGCCGTGCGACGCGCGAAAAAATTGAACTGAAATTTGCCGACGAGCTTGACAAAATTTCTGTCAAAACTTCACATCCCCGCTGGCTGATTGAAAAATGGGTCGAACAATTCGGCTTTGAAGAAACCAAGGCTTTAACCTTTTCAAATAATGAATCACCAAGTTTAGTTTTCAGATTAACAAAAAAATCCGATGAAAATACGCTTTCAACCCTGAGCCAAACCGGCTTGGAAATCAGTCAATCGAAAATTGTCGAGGATGCTTGGAAAATTTCAAAATCAAACGAAATTCTCAGGCTTTTTGCCGAGACAGGAAAAATTTATTTTCAAGACGAAGCCTCTCAACTTGTCGGGCAAATAGTAGATTTACAGGAAAATGAAATTTTTTTTGATGTTTGCGCCGCGCCGGGAAGCAAAACAACTTTTATAAATGGAAAGCGGAAAATGGAAAATGGTAAATTGTTTGTCGCCGGCGATTTTCACGAGCATCGTCTCAGAAGTTTGCGCGAAAATTGTCTTCGGCAGGGCGCAGACAACGTTAAATTTGTTCGTTATAATGCCGAAAGCTCAATGCCCTTTGCCGAGCCCAGTTTCGATGTGATTTTGCTTGACGCGCCGTGTTCGGGAACCGGAACAATCCGCCACAATCCTGAAATTCGATATTTTTTGCAGCCGAAGGATTTTGTCGAATTAGGCAAAAAACAACTCAACCTTCTTAGGAATGCATCAAAGCTACTCAGAGAAGGCGGCAGATTGATTTATTCGACTTGCTCGCTTGAGCGGGAAGAAAACGAAACAGTAGTTGAATATTTTTTGGACGCTGACCCCAATTTTCGCAAAGTTTTACCGAAAGTATCTGAAAGGTTTTTAAACGGTGAAGGCTTTGCGCGAACTTTTCCAAATCAGGATAATACAGACGGTTTCTTTATTGCCGTTTTTGAAAAGGGATAGTTGTCTGTTAAAGTTGAGACAATTTTTGAACGGTAGTTTTCAAAAAATTCCGGATTTTTGCTTTATTTCAAAATTGTAAAAGTAGACAAAATTAAATTGTGAGTTTTATAAAACAAGGCGCGTCAGCGTTTGGAAAATTATTTATCGTCGCTGTGCTTGCCGGAACTTTTTTGGCGGGCGCGGCAGGCGCAGTTTATTTGTCACTCCAGGGCGAGGAATTAAAAGTCCCCGAAATTGTCGGAAAGGATCTTGTTGAAAGTGAAAAAGAGCTCGCTGCTTTAGGTTTGAGGATAAAAAGAAGAGCCGACCGCTTCAGCACTGAAAAGCCGAATACGATTTTAGAACAATTACCAAAGCCCGGCGACACGGTAAAAACCGGACAGATGATTCTCGTTGTTGTCAGTAAAACAAATCCCGAAGGCGACGAAGCTCCTGTGACGTTGAAAAAGAGTATTGAAGCTGAAGAAGCAGACGATAGTGAGAAAATCGAAGAATTAATTTCCGATAAACCGAAAAAATCAAACAAAGTAAATCAGAATACCGCTAACACTAATAAAAAGAAAGTTTCAACGACTCGCGATGTTATCAAAGAGAAAACGAATTCGGATTCTAATAGCGACACTTCAAATAAAACCAATTCCAATTCGAGCGAAAGTTCGTCCGGCGACAAAACAAATAAAAACGCTTCGACAAGTCCAAACCCCAAACCGCCGAATCCGGCAAATTCAAATAAGTCGAATCCAACTTCTGATAAAATGAACGCCGGCGATGACGTCCGTCCGCGTAAAACTCCGAAGCCTTAGAGGTGAGCAACCGTAAAGTTTTTTTTGGCAACAAAGTAGCGAATAATAAAGTAAGACGAGAGAAAATTGGCGAATGTTTGAGTTAGCTCCTTCAATATTATCGGCGGATTTTACCAGATTGGCGGAAGAAATTCGGGCAATTGAAACGGGCGGCGCGACAATTTTACATGTTGACGTGATGGACGGACGTTTTGTTCCGAATATTACAATCGGTTTGCCCGTTGTCAAAGCTATTCGGCAGGTGACGAAATTAAAGATTGATACGCATTTAATGATTGAAGAGCCGAGCCGTTATGCCGAAAAATTTGTTGAGGCGGGCGCCGATATGGTTTCAGTCCACGTTGAAGCAGATGTGCATTTGCAAAGGACTTTAGTTGCGATTCGTGAAGCTGGCGCGCAATCCGGCATCGCAATCAACCCGGCAACGCCGCTTGCTGCTTTGGAAGAAGCGCTGCTGTTTGCGGATTATGTGGTATTAATGTCGGTCAACCCGGGTTTTGGCGGGCAAAAATTTATTTATACTTCGGTTGATAAAATCGCCCGTTTGCGCCAGATGATTCTGGCGCGCGAATTACAAACCAGAATTGAGGTCGATGGTGGTATCGATGCGAGCAACATTGCGAAAATGGTTGAATCGGGCGCGGAAATAATTGTTTCGGGAACGGGTGTTTTTGGAAAAGGAAAACCGACTGAAGCGGTCAAAAAATTGATCGAAGCCGCAACTGTTTGGGTTTGAAAACAGTGAACGATTATCAGTTTTTTGTTCACTATTTATCGGTAATTGGAGAATATATGTTTTTAAAATATTATAAAGCAATAATTTTAAGTTTATTTCTTTTATTAAATTTCGGTGTCCAGAGTTTTGCCCAAGAAAAGACTCAAAACAAAATTGGTGACGGTTCGGTCGCGCAACGTCTTGAAGTAATGCGCCAAAAACTTGAAACAATGCGCCGCTCAGTCGGTAGCGCGGCATCGGTTTTGAAAGACGAAACTAAAGATAAAAAATCTGAAAAAGATGATAAAAACTCGGCTGAAACTCCATATAAACGCTTAAAAGGTTTGGAAAAGGAAGCCTCGAATTTACAATCCGAAGTAAATAGCCTTCGCGGTAAAGTTGACCGTTCCGAAAAATACGAAGCGAGCGATCTTGACGCGTTAGAAACAAACGTCAATGAATTTCAAGCGCGGGTTGATACTGCGCTGCTCGAAACTGCCAGCGCGCGCGCAAATCCCGTGTCCGATGTCGGCACCCCGCGTGAAAAAAAGAAAAAGAAAAAGTTTTTAGGGATTTTCGGCGGTGGCGGAACTGACGAGTACGAAGAATTAATCGGCACCGTAACCCCTGGGCGCGACCGCGAGCTTTTTATCGAAGCAACAAAAAATGTCCGTAAAAACAATTACGATGTCGGTCGGCTACTTTTTCAAACAATTATCACGACTTACCCGGATTCGCCTTATTTACCGATGGCGAAACTTGCCAGCGCCGACAGTTTTTATTTGGAAGGCTCGACCAGTGCGCTGATCCAGGCGGCGGCAGGATATCAGGATTGGTTGACATTTTTTCCGACGCATCCGCTTGCCGATCGCGTATTACTAAAAATAGCCGAATCTGAAATGCGCCAAATCGGGCTTCCCGATCGCGACGCGACACGTGCTAAAAAAGCCGAGCAGCGCCTTCGCGCTCTGCTCCAGCAACATCCGAATTCAATATTGCGAAAAGAAGCAGATCAACGTCTCGAAGAAGTTCAGGACAACCTCGGACTACATAATCTTTATGTCGCAAATTTTTATTACAAACTTTCAGTTAACCAAAAAAAAGGTGGACTTAAAGGAGCGCAATCGCGTTACCGTGAAGTTTTAGATAAATATCCGAATTTTAGTTTTATGGATGAAGCGCTTTTCAAACTCGCCGTTACTTACCAAATAGAAGAAGAAACCGACCAAGCGGCGAAATATTTTCAACAACTGGTGCGCGATTATCCAAATAGCGATTACATTGAAAAGGCAAAAGAGCAGCTGGAGTTGATTGGCGCAAGCGTTCCACAACCAAATCCTGAAAGAATGAAAATACTGCCGCCTGAAAAGAAATCTTTTATTGCCAACTTTAAAAATGAGCTATTTGGTATCTATCCGATGACGATTGATAATGACGGCGTTCTGATGACCGACGATTTTGACAAAACAAAATTTGAGCTAATTGACCAGGTGATTGAAAATCAGGGTGATATCAATGCTTCACAAATTCCAAAATCACTAACTACCGTTATTTCTCAGCGTCAAGCTGAGCCGCAAAAATAAAATTGGGAAACTGTCATAGAAACTTTTGTTTTGAAACTTTGGAAGAAACGTAAAAGGATTTTTTTAATGAAAAGTAAAAATTTTATTTTTGTGGTATTTTCAATCGCTTTGAGTGTTTCTACTGCTCTAGCGCAAAGCAACCTGTCCTCGCCTCAGCAAATTCAAACAACTTCAGCTCAAAGAGTTTCTGAAATAATTTTAAAAAATCTTTCTCAAGCACGACAGAAATCAGAAATTCCGCGCGAGCAGCGCGAGCAGGCATACGTTAAATTGCTGGAAGGGCAAAGGTATTTTTGGATGTTTTTCAAAACCCGCTCACAGGCAGCTAGAGCGCAAAATGCCCGCCTTGCGTCGCAATCTTTGCAAAAGGCGATAGAGCTAAATCCAAATTTGTCGGAAGCTTATACGGCATTGGCTGATTTGACGAGACACACTCCGCCGTATGAAATTACAACTAATGAAGCAATTACACTGGCTGAAATAGCCGTTAAAATTCAACCGAATAATTTTGGCGGTCATCAAATTCTGGCGCAACTGTATACTGTTAAAAGTAATTTGAACCACGGCATTTTGGATCCAATATTCACGCAAAAAGCAGTTAAGGAATGGCAGGAAATTGCACGGCTCGACCAGCGTAATGCCGAAGCACACGCTTTTTTGAGCGAGTTTTATGCCCGAACCAGGAAAAACGACGAACGCATAAAATCGCTTAAAAATTGGCTGGCATCCGCTCCGCCGCTTAATAATGGTTTCTACGGTCGGGTTTTTCAAACCGAAAATCTTTCACCTGAATCAGCTTCAGTCAAACTCGGTGCGGCACTGATACAAGCGGGTCAGACAACGCAGGCAGTTGAGATTTTAAGTCGAGCGGTAGCCGACGAGCCGTCTAATACCGAAGTTGTCGAGTTGCTTCTTGAGGCACTTGAAACGGCAGACGCAAATACTTCGGCAATGGCAGTCCAGGCATTACAACAAGCTCTTTATTCTAATCCGGAAAATACGAAATTGATTGCTGCTCTGGCGCAAATCAAATCACGCACCGGAAAACCCGCACCGAAAAAATAGAAGAAGCAGCGAAAATTCTGAGCTTCGACTTTGTTAATGGAGCAATTCATATTTGCTTCATTTTTTTTTGTTTTT
>JALZOH010000192.1 GCA_030857305.1 Acidobacteriota bacterium | reverse complement strand
TTGTTCCGGCGTTTTCGGATGAAACGCGCGGTAAACGATTTGTTTCGAGTCGGGTGAGAAAAACGCGCCGCCATCGTAGCCGAGTTTATCGGTCAAACGCTTGATGTTTTTACCGCTTTTGTCCATTACGTATAGGTCAAGGTCGCCGTCGCGCATCGAGGTAAAAATGATTTTTTTGCCGTCGGGTGAAATGGTTGCTTCCGCGTCGTAGCCATTTGATTTGGTCAATTGTTTAATTTTTGAACCATCCGGTTGAGCGGTAAAAATATCATATTCAGGATAAATTGCCCAAACGTAACCCTTTGAAAAATCAGGGTTTGGCGGACAATCTTCGCTTCCTAAATGCGTCGAGGCGTAAATAATTTGTTTGCCGTTTTTAGAAAAATATGAACACGTCGTGCGCCCTTCACCATTGGAAACCATTCGCACGTTTGAACCGTCGGCGTTCATTTGATAAATCTGGTCGCAGCCGCGTCCGTCACGCTTTGATTGAAAAATCAGTTGTTTACCATCAAACGAAAAATAAGCTTCGGCATTTTCGCCGCCGAAAGTTAATTGTTTTATATTTTGCAGATGCCTTTCGCCTTCAATCGCAAGATAATCTTTTAGAGGAAAAGACGAAACAGGCGCATAATCGAAAAAACCGGTTTCGAGCGAAAACGGACTGTGTGCCTCAACAAAGGAAATTGAAGTAATAAGGATAAGAACAATTGTAACAAGAAACTTCATAATAATTTTCAAATGATAAAAGCGGTAGTTTATTAGCTTTAGATAAAGAAATGCAGTTTACCTTTTGTAAAACGCCTTGCTTTAAAATTAAACCAGATGACGTCAACGCTTTAAGCAATAAATGATTTTCTCAAGACCGAAGAATTAAAATGTGCAAGCAGTTTCTTAAAATAAATTAAAGAAGCGTCAAAATGTGATTCCAGAAAAAAGAAGCAAACTCGCTTTTACCGGTTTGCTTCAGCAATGAACAAGCTGAGTGTCGGTTAATCCTTTTAGTTTTATCTATAATTTGATTCGCTGCTGTAACATGCCGCTCCCAAAAAGACGAGCGGTAAAAACATAAACGCCAAAAGGTTTGGCGACTTTAGTCGAAACATCATTGATTTCCTCCGTTGAATCCAAAATATTATACACTCTAACATGAACGAAGAGTGAAGAAGGGTGAGGAAAAAAATATTACTTTGCCAATAAAATTTCGTTGACGGTTCAATGGATTTTCTGCAAGGTAGACTCTTGCTTTGTCTTTCAATCACGCGGCGAAACACAGTAATTTATTTTTCACGCAAAGTCTGTTAAATTATTGACTAAAATGAAACTTTAATTTTGTCAGGCAAACAGAAATCTATGAATAAAGAAAATCTGAAAGTTACAAATAATGAATCCAAGCATCAATTTGAGATGAGTCTGGACGGTAAAATAGCATTGATACAATATCAAAAAAAGGGTGAAGACACGCTAAATCTCACGCACACGGAAGTTCCGCCCGAATTTGAGGGCAAAGGTATTGGCAATCAACTTGTCAAACAAACTCTGGAACAAATAAAAGCCGACGGCAAAAAAATAGTCCCGACCTGTCGGTTTATTTCCATTTATCTAAAACGTCATCCTGAATATGCCGTTTTAATTGCGCAATGAAATTATAAAAATTTTATAACCATTTGTTCATTTTGCTTGTGTCGGACAGTGCCCGGAAAATTCTACAACTTCGATTTCGGTTGATGACGTTGGATTAACTAGACATCTAATTTTTAAGGTCTTTCGGCGGCACAAAGAAATTTAGCGCGGCAACGCACAAAAAAGACAAGCCCGCCGCAATCGTTACTCCGTAAAATGCCGTCGAGTAATCGCCGCCCGCCGCGCTCGCAAGGCGACCGGTAATTACCGAGCCGAGAAAACCACCCAAAGTTTCGATCACGGTTAGCGCACCTAAAACTTTCCCAATGTCGCGCAGACCGAAAAACTCCATTGCAAGAAGTTGAATCAAAACAAATGTCCCGCCATACCCCAAACCAAACGGCAGGAGAAACCAAAAAACCGTATCGGCGGTTAAAAATCCGAGTAAAATCAGCGTCGCTAAAAACATTACGCCGCAACAAATCAGCATCACGCGCACGGTCGGAAGTTTGTCGGAAAGAAAGCCGAACAAGAATTTCCCGCCAACGCTGGTGACAAACAAAAGGCTTTGCGCCGTTGCCGCTTGTGCCGCCGTCGCACCGATGCGCGGACTTTGAATGTGCAGAATAAACTGCTGGCTGGTTGTAAAAATAGGATAAAAAATCGCCGCTGCGCAAAGACTCAAAAGCCAGAACGCCGGAGTTTTTACCGCTTCTCCAAAAGACATTCCCGTTTCTGATTGTAGATTTTGAATTTTTGATTTTTGATTTTCTTTTTCGCTTAAATTTTCACTCTTCAATTGCCCGCTAATATCGGCGTCTCCGTCAAAATTCGCGCCGACATCGCTCGCTCTGTCCTTAACAAGAAACAAAACCGCCGGAATTAAAATGAACCATACAATGGAACTAATCATTAATAATGCCGCGCGCCAACCGTAACTCTCAATCAAAGGACGCGCGACAATCGAAATCAACGCGCCGCCGAAACTCGTTCCCGTCAAAACGATGCCCATCGCCAGTCCGCGCTTGCGCCGAAACCAATTGGCGATTAAAACCGTCTGTACCATTACGCCGACGAGTCCGAGTGATAATCCGAGCAGCGAATGCGACAGATAAATCTGCCACGGTGCGCCGGCTTGCGAATAAAACGCCAGCCCGCTTCCCAAAATCACCGAACCGGCGAGCATCAGCATTCTCAAGCTGTATTTTTGAATCAGAAGCCCGACGACAAGCGAAAAAATACCGGCGAGCAGAAACGTCAATCCGGCGGCAAGTCCCGTGACCGAATCTTTGGTTTGCGCCGTAACCGTTCCCATCTGCAGCAAATCCTGTTGAATCGGTTTGTAAAAAACCGGAATTCCGCCGATTGATAAACCGTTGCTGACGAGTAGCGCAAACGTCGAGAAGCCGACGATTATCCAGCCGTAAAAGAAACCGCTAGTTTTGGTTTTTGTCTGATTCATCCTTTTATTCGTCATCATTAGTTGTCTCATCAATTATTATCAAGCTTGGCAGTTCAATCGTTTATTACCAGAGCTGATTCAAGATTTTCATTCTTTAGCATAACCGCTTCGCGCAACGTATCAATTCCCATCTTTTCCCTTCTCAAATACTATAAGTCAATGAAACTCTTTTCGCGTCCCTAACCATTTTCATCGGCATCTCCAATTTCGTTTCCCAGCCGACACGTCAATGCGCAGTTCGCTGTCATTATACATTACGAACGCAAAGCAGCTTTTATTCGGTAAAAAGCCGGAAGTGAAACGCGCGGCGCGGCACAAACAGATTGTTGCCTTCGCGGTACAGCCAGTCGCTGATTTTCATTGCGCCGTCCAAAATGAAAATCCTTAACGCGGAATTATCCAACGAATCGTGATGTTCACTATGAAGCATAAATTTAAACGAAAGAGAAAAAAGTTGGATTTGAGTTTCAAAAAAGGTTAAAATGTCAAAACTATTTTCGCTTGAAAAGCGCAATCTGGGAGAAGTTTATGTCATCTGGAAAAAGCGTTTTTATCAGGAGGGCGAGTTTGCTCCTGCTTACGATATTCGTTTTTTTGCGAACCGGGCGGATCATCGCTCCGCCGCCGCCTGAAAACCGCCCGGCGAGCGTCGAAAATCCGGCGAGCGTTGAGCCACCCGTTGAGGCTCGCGCGGAGGAGTCCGCCGAAAAAATGACGGCGAGTGCCAAATTTACTACAGCCGCCGCGCAAAATTCCCGGCTAAAAACAAGCGTCGGTTGGATTTTTGGAGGCAAACAGCAGCAGGGCTGGCAAATTTATGAGCCTTTGATACGCGAAACTATCAAAGCCGAGACGGACGCAGGCAGCAACGAATTTGCCGCCGCTTTGTCGCAACGGCAAAAATCCGCCGGACTGTCGCCAAGCGGAATTTTGGACGAACAGACTTTCCGGTCGTTCGTCGCCGATTGGCAAACAAATCGCTTGAAACATCGCAGCCCCGCGACCGCCGAAGAATTAGTCGGAGGTTTGCCCGCCGATTTTTACGATCCGGGACGTTCCCCCGAGCTTCGCCAAATCGAGCGCGAGACCTACGCAGCGTATAAAAGAATGGTCGCGGCTGCGGCAGCCGATAAATCTCTGAACCTGAAAGCGAATCCTGACGGCGCTCTGGCGGCAAACGAGCGATTTTTGAAAATCGTTTCGTCGCATCGTTCGAAAGAATATCAAAACCAGTTGCGAGCCGCTTCGCCTAATTCCGGACGCGCCGCTTTAGCTGTCAATTTCAGCCCGCATTTCACGGGACGCGCTCTGGATATTTACGTCGGCGGCGAGCCGGTCAGTACGGAAGATAACAATCGCTTGGCGCAAATCAACACGCCGGTTTATCAATGGCTCGTCAAAAACGCCGTGCTATTCGGTTTCAGACCGTATTTTTACGAGCCTTGGCACTGGGAGTACGTCGGCGCGAACGGACAGATTGATTTAATAACCGAATGATTCAACTTATCCGTTCGTCCTAAAAATTTCTGCCGCAATTTTATTTATGGAAAACACATAAATATATCTAAACTCTGAAGTTAATCGTGTCTCCTTGCAAAGCGACGATTTTACCCGTCAACGCGAAAATTGTGTCCGCAGCAAACCGATGTGGTTGACGGACACGCTTGGCAGCTTTCAGAAGAATTAGTAAAGTAAAACACAAACAGGATTTACAGGATAAATCAAATGTTACGACATATAGCTTTTATCCTTTTCTTCCTGTTTTAATTTATGTTGGGGTGTTGAATGCCAATTACCGAAGATGAATTTCGCCGCGCGCTCTCACGTTTTCCGAGCGGCGTCACAGTTGTAACGACAAAAGACAAAGCCGGGCGCTTGCACGGCATTACGGTCAGCGCGTTTTGTTCCGTATCATTAGAACCGCCGCTTGTTCTCGTCTGTATTGACAAAACGACCGGCAGTCATCCGGCGTTTGAGTTCGGCGGCGTGTTTGTCATCAACGTTTTGAGCGAAGACCAGGCGCATCTCTCAAACCATTTCGCCTCGCTTACCGCCGATAAATTTGACGGTATCGAATATCGCCAAACCTCGGACGGAATTCCGATTCTGGATGACGCGATGGTCAATCTCGAATGCCGTCTGGTTTACACGCACGAAGGCGGCGACCATTCGATTTTTGTCGGCGAGATTCAAAATGCAATCATCAAAGACGGCAAACCGCTTCTCTATTTTCAGGGAAGTTACAGGTCACTGAAAGACTGAGTTAAAGCTACCGAAAATAAATCCGCATATGCTGAAAGCTATTTAACTCCTACTGCCTCGGTCTTTGGTCAGGCGGGACATTTGCATAAACGTCTTCAAATTTGGCGTAACCGTCTTTGATAACTGTTGTCATCAGGTTATCTTTATCA
>JALZOH010000005.1 GCA_030857305.1 Acidobacteriota bacterium | reverse complement strand
ATTGGGACTGGAAAAGGTTTTAGATGAAAAGATTAAAATATTACGAGGGCTTAAAATCGGATTGATTTGCAATCAAGCGTCTGTTAATCATAATTTTCAGCATGCCTCCGATTTGTTTTCTGAACATCCCGGGATTAACTTAACAGCTCTCTTTGGTCCTCAGCACGGCATTCGAGCAGATGTTCAAGATAATATGATTGAAACTTCACATTCGATTGATGAATCTACAAAATTACCTGTATATTCCTTATATAGCGAAACTCGCCAGCCAACCAAAGAAATGCTCGCAAACTTAGATGCTTTAGTAGTCGATTTACAAGATGTCGGGTGCCGCGTTTATACTTTTATTTATACGATGGCGAATGCCATGAAAGCCTGCGCTAAATTTAATAAGAAAATTTTTGTTCTCGATCGTCCTAACCCGCTCAATGGAATAAAGGTGGAAGGCAATATTTTAGAAAAAGGATATGAGTCATTTGTTGGGCAATATCCGATACCCATGAGGCACGCTTTAACAATTGGGGAAATGGCAAAGCTCTTTAATGAAGAATTTGGTATAAATTGCGATTTGGAAGTAATCGAAATGGACAATTGGGCGCGTGAAAATTATTATGATGAAACGGATGCCCCCTGGGTATTACCTTCACCGAATATGCCTACAGTCTCGACTGCCGTAGTATTTCCGGGAACGGTATTTTTTGAAGGAACACAAGTATCAGAAGGAAGAGGAACAACAAAACCATTTGAAATCATAGGCGCTCCGTACATCAATAGTAAAGAACTAGGAGATGCTCTTAACTCACTTAAACTGGGAGGCGTTATCTTTCAGCCGATAAGCTTCTTACCTTCTTTTCAAAAACATTCTAATAAAAACTGTAATGGCGTCTTCATACATGTAGTTAATAGAGAGTTGTTTGAACCTGTAATAACCGGTATTGCAATATTAAAAACGATTTTTGACTTGCACCCAAATGATTTTGAATGGAAAATCCCGCCCTATGAGTACGTTTACGATCGTAATCCATTTGACGTCATTGCCGGAACAACAAAATTGAGGTCGAGGCTTGAATCAATGACATCTTTACACGAAATTAAAAACGAATGGCAAAAAGATATCAATAAATTTTCTATTATTAGAAATAAATACTTACTGTATTAAAGTTAAAGTTATTTATAGTAACCTTATAAACCGTTTAACATCAACAATTACAAAGTAAACATAGAAGATAATTTAGAAGTTGGAATAAAGACTGCTAATGTTATTTCTAGAGGAATTTAAAAGAAGATGACGAATACTTATTTTATCGGATTGATTGCCTGGTTATTACCCGGACTAGGGCATATTTTGCTTGGGCGTTGGAAACGAGGGCTTATTATTGCAGTTGCGATTTGGGCAATGTTTGTTATTGCGATACTAAGCGGCGGAGCTTATTATCCGGGCTTCGGGTTCAAGGACGGCGCGCTACTTTATTTGTTGAATATTTTTTCGAAAATTGGAAATGGATTAGGGGCATTTATAAGTTTTCTTTTAGGAAGTAATCCGCCGATTGATGCTGCAGCTAAGGCAACGTTTGAATATGGCGGAAGATTTTTAGAGATATCCGGTTTATTAAATTTTATAGCTATAATGGATGCAATTGATATCCGTTTAGGGAGAAAACCATGATTCACTTTTTTTATCTGACTGGTTTTGCACTATTTGTAGGCGTCTGTTTTGGTGTTTTTTCAACCGGAACTTTAAAAGACAAAATTTTTTATGGAATTAAAACATTTGCTCAATTTATTGTAATTAGTATTGTTTTAGCCTGGCTTTTTTATTTCACACCTCGGTGACATTGATGGGATTAGTTGAAACAGAAGGCTTGATTTTGAAAAGCCATAGTTTAGCCGAAGCCGATAAAATCGTCGTTCTTTTGACAAAAAACGAAGGACTTATACGGGGTGTTGCCAAGGGAGCGAAGCGACTTAAAAGTCGTTTCGGCAGCGGGTTAGAACCATTTTCGATTGTCCGGGTTAATTATTTTCAAAAGGAAGAAAGAGAACTGGTTTCAATTAGCCATATAGAAATTATAAATTCATATTTTGAGAAGGCAAGCGACCCTATATTCCTGCAAAAATTTTCGTATCTGGTAGATCTTCTGGTAGAATTTGCTCCGCCGCACGATCCAAATGAAAAGCTTTTTCGAATGGCGAAAGTTTGTCTTGAAACGGCGGCTGAAAATCTTGAATCCCTTGATATTATTGTTTTATATTTTGAACTTTGGACGTTAAAACTAAATGGTTATCTTCCGGAATGGAAGATTTGTGAAAAATGCAAAACAGAAATAACCTCCGAACAGAAAACAGAGTTACAAATAAATTTTCATCTTCATTGTCAACAATGCTTAAAGACGCACGGTAAGTTGATAATTAACAGTGAACAGAGGCAAATTTACAATAACGCCCAACATTTATCCCCTGCAAAATTTATAGAATTTTGCCAAAGAAAAATAAAAGGCGCGCGTGAGCTTTCAATCGTGTTAAAAAGACTTATTTCTCACATATTAGGTAAAGCAACAGTAGGCAGCAAAGTGTTGTTAAAAAATTTATAAGCGATAATGAAGCGATTTAGTTGGTTAATTTCAAAATATCTTATCCAGGCAATTCTTCCATACTTTATTTTTTCCTGGCTTTTAGTTAGCGTTATCCTCTTTGTGCAGCAGGCAAGTCGATATACGGAAATCTTTTTCAATTCAACTATTCCGCAAAATCTGGTTTGGCAATTATCGCTGGCATTAATTCCGAATGTTATTGTTTTCACATGTCCGATGGCAATTCTCATAGGGACCATAATTGGTTTGTCAAAATTACAAAGCGACAGTGAGTTAATCTCAATCCGGGCGTCGGGAGTAGGAAATTTTCAAATCACTCTGCCAATAATTTTTCTTGGCATTGCACTATCCCTTTTTACTTTTTGTATCAATTTATACGGGGTTCCATTTGCAGCTCAATTGGTTAGAAAAATAGCCCTCGAAACAACCCTTTATAAATTAGAGTCTCCAATTGAGCCGGGTGTTTTCAATGCTGAAATCAATGGTTTTACGATATATGTAAGAGACGGTAATTTTCAAACAGGGGAGTGGAAAAACGTTTTTATCCATACCGAAGATAAAAAAGACAGTCTAACGCGTCTGATAACGTCCACTAATGGCAGAATTGATTCGACTAATGAAGTCTCTGAATTGGTGCTAAATAATGCAATTTTAATTACTTTGTCTTTAGAGAAAAACAAAGAAAAAATAACCTCTGAAGTAGTAAAGGAATTCCGTTTACTTATTTCTACAAAGCGTGGTGAGGTAATTGAAAAACTATCTAAAACTCAAGAATCACCCGAGGAACTAGGCCTCGGGGAACTTATAAAATTTGCTGCGACAAAACATGGAAAAGAGAAAACGGAAGTTAATATTATATGGCAAAGAAGAATAATTTTATCACTTACACCTTTGATATTTGCCATTTTAGGAACGGCTTTGGTTTTAAGATTCAAACGTGGAGGGAAGGGATTCGGAATTTTTTGGGCTTTAATTTGTATTGTTGCATATTATCTGCTGACAATATTTGGTGAACAATTGGCAAGAACGAATAAAGTTAGTGTTTTATTCGGAAGTATTTTACCGGTATTAGCTAGCGTTTTGCTCATTTTTTGGTTTTTCATCCCAAGTAAATTTCTTTCGTTTAATTCTTTTATAAAGATTCTCCGGATCAAAAACATTTTTAGAAAGGGTTTATCGCAGGAGTTGAGTAAAAAGTTAAAGTCTAATCTTTATATTAATTTTACAACTAATATTTTAGATTTTGATATTATTAAAAATCTTTTCAAATATTTTATCCTTACATTCGTTTTTTTAACGACAATTTACGTAATATTTACTGCCTTTGAACTTTGGAAGTTTGCAAGTGAAATTGATGGTGGCGCATTTCTCCTGCTTACGTATTTATTTTTTTTAATACCTTTTATATATATACAGCTTGCGCCCTCAGCCCTGATGATAGGAATTTTGGCGACTTTTGTTATAAAATCCAGACAAAACGAAATCGTAACCTGGACTGCCGCCGGGCAGAGTGTTTATCGTTTGTTGCTTCCTTGTTTTCTTTTAATGATTTTTCTTGGCGTAATTAATTGGGAAATACAAGAAAAAATTTCACCAAAAACAAACAAAATACAAGATGAATTGAGACTTCAGATCCGGAGCCGGGGAATTTTGGCTAACAGAGAAGGAAAATTTTGGGTGGCAGATGATAAACAAATATATTCTTTTGAATTGATTGATAATAAAAATTATCTGAATCCGAATGTAAAGAACCTTTCTATCTATGAATTTTCTGATGATTATTCAAGGTTAAACTCTTTTTACAAAGCTGACCGAGCAACTTGGGAAAAAGATAAAATCAAGTTTATTGAAAAAGCAGAGAAAATAGAGTGGATTAACGACAAAGTGAAGGTTTCAACGGTAGGGGATGTAAAAATATTAAAAAAAACGAATCCATTCAATGCCTTTTATCAAAAACCCAGCCATCTAACAACAAATGAGATTGAGCAACAATTGAATTACATAGAATCGGAAACAGAAAAACAAATTTATCAAGTGGCAATTGAAAAAAAATATGCGACTCTTTTTTTGCCTGTTGTAATAACTCTTTTTACTGCTCCTTTTGCTTTATCTCTGAATAAAAAAGGCAAAGCCCTGACTGTGGGGTATGCATTTGGGTTGTGGCTCTTGTTTATGGGTATTACAAACACATTTGATCAATTCGGCTTGAATGGTTATATCTCTCCCAAAATTGCAATCTGGAGTCCGCTATTTTTGTTTTCGATTTTGGGTGTTTTTTTAATCTCGAAGGTAAAAACATAAAAAAAGCGAAGCCAAAAAAAGCCTCGCTTTGTGAGATTTAAAGATAAAAATGGTGCCTAAGTTCCGGTCTCCCAACTAGACATATACTCAAGCATTTCAGGAGTCAGCGTATCAATATTTATACCGAGAGAACGAAGTTTCAGATTAGCGATTTCCTGATCAACTTCTTCGGGTAAAACATGTACGCCATGTTTGAGGCTTCCTTGATTTTTTACGAGGAATTCTGCCGAAAGTGCTTGGTTGGCAAAACTCATATCCATGACGCTTGCCGGATGCCCTTCGGCTGCGGCTAAATTTATCAAGCGACCTTCTCCTAAAACAATCACGCTTTTTCCGTTTTTGCCGATGTATTCTTCAACAAAGGGACGTCGGACTGCAATCTCATTCGACATTTCGCGGAGAGCATCTAAGTTTAATTCGAGATCGAAATGTCCACTATTCGCCACAATAGCGCCGTCTTTCATCGTCTCAAAATGTTCCTTGTCGATAACGTGTCGATTGCCCGTTACAGTAACAAAAAAATCACCGATTTGACAGGCTTCCTTCATCGGTAGAACGCGAAAACCATCCATCACGGCTTCGATAGCTTTAATCGGGTCAATTTCTGTGACAATTACATTTGCTCCCAGACCGCGCGCGCGCATTGCGCAACCTTTGCCGCACCAGCCGTAACCGACCACCACAAAATTTTTGCCGGCAAGCAGAATATTTGTCGCGCGAATAATTCCGTCAAGCGTGGATTGACCGGTTCCATAACGATTATCAAATAGATGTTTTGTTTGGGCATCATTGACCGCAATAGAAGGGAAGTTCATTACTCCGGCTTTTTCCATCGCTTTCAAACGAACAATGCCGGTAGTCGTTTCCTCGGTTGTGCCGATGATGGTTTCTGAAAGTTCTTTTTTTTCTTTCAGCATAGTAGCGACAACGTCAGAACCGTCATCGATTATGATATTCGGATTTGAATCCAAAGCCATACGCACATGCCGCATATAAGTTTCGGTTGATTCGCCTTTGATTGCAAATACCGGAATGCCCCAATCCGCGACCAGCGAAGCAGCAACATCGTCTTGGGTTGAAAGCGGATTTGAAGCAATCAGAATTGACTCCGCGCCGCCGGCTTGCAGAGTTCGCGCCAAGTTTGCCGTTTCAGTTGTGATGTGAGCACAGGCAATCAATTTGACCCCGGAGAGAGGCTTTTCCGTTTCAAAACGTTCACGGATAAACCGTAGAACTGGCATTTCGCGGTCAGCCCACTCGATTCTTTGTTTGCCCTGCGGCGCAAGATTAATGTCTTTAATGTCGTATTCCATTGAAATTCCTTCTTTAGCCATAATTTGTTTTGTAATTATTTTGTTTGGATAAAATTTTTGATTTTTTTAGTTAAATTGTTAAACGCCGGTGGCAATACTCAAAGCGTGGAGTAAAACGTCAGCCTTATCTGTTTTTTCCCAGGAAAATTCATTTCTGGTGCGTCCGAAATGTCCGAATTTCGCAGTTTCCTTAAAAATGGGACGACGTAAATCAAGCGCTTCGATGATACCCGTCGGGGTTAAAGCAAAATTCCTGCGAACAACCTCCGAAAGTTTCTGTTCATCAACTCTACCCGTGTCGTGTGTGTCAATTAGCACTGAAACCGGTTCGGCAACGCCGATAGCATATGCTAATTGAACCGTACATTTTTCAGCGAGCCCGGCGGCGACAATATTTTTTGCGATATAGCGAGCCATATATGCAGCCGAGCGGTCTACTTTCGTCGGATCTTTACCTGAAAACGCACCGCCGCCGTGCGGAGCATACCCGCCATATGTATCGACAATAATTTTACGACCTGTCAGACCCGCGTCACCCATCGGACCTCCGACGACAAAGCGTCCGGTCGGATTAATATGATATTTTGTATTTTCGTCGAGTAATTCAGACGGAACAGTTGATTTAATAACTTTTTCCAAAATATCAGAGCGCAATTCTTCGGTGGAAATTTCTTCCGCATGTTGGGTCGATACAACTACTGCTTCGACCCGGAATGGCTTACCGTCACGATATTCAACGGTAACTTGTGATTTTCCGTCGGGACGCAAGTATGGAAGTTCACCGCTCCGACGCACTTCTGAAAGTTTTCTAGTTAGATTATGAGCAAGTTGAATAGGTAGAGGCATTAACTCCGCCGTTTCATTACAAGCGAAACCAAACATTAATCCCTGGTCACCGGCTCCACCCGTATCCACGCCCTGAGCGATATCCGGAGATTGAGTTCCAACCAGATCCATAACGCTCAGAGTGTTACAATCGTACCCGAAACTGGCATTATTGTATCCAATATCATTAATCGTGTCGCGGATAATTTTTTTATAATTAACTATTGCTTTAGTAGTGATTTCTCCCGCTATCACGGCGGTTCCGGTCGTCACCAAGGTTTCGCAGGCGACTCTCGCTGCCGGATCCTGTTCCAAAATCGCATCCAAAACCGCATCTGAAATTTGATCGGCGATTTTATCAGGATGTCCTTCGGTAACGGACTCTGATGTAAATAAAAAATTTGTCTTACTCAATACTTTTTAACTCCTTAAACAATAAAATTAAATATTTTGACAAAGATAACAAAAGGGCGATTTTATCTTTTAATCAGTTACGTGTCAAAACAGAGAATAGGTTCGACAAATATAAAGTCGATTAAAAGAAACAAAAGATAGATTGCGTCCGATAATAAAGATTATGTTATACAGACATTTATTATAAATTTTATGATGGATTTTTTGTTTTTTCGAAAACTTCTTTTAATACTCTTAAAACTTTATTCTTATCATACGTGGCTGAATCTTTGAAGTGAATTTTAAGAATGAAATCTTTGTTCATGGAATATTCAAAAGTATTTGTAAAATTATCCGAGACTACTTCATTCCCGTTTTTTGAATCTGTAGTTTCAAAATTCTTTTTAATATTTTTGACAGTCGGTTTCGTTTTTTTACGATTCAAATTTTGACTTGTAAGCTCTTCAACATAAGTATGCATTGCATTTTCATCAAACTGTCGTGCGATTTCAACTAAAACTGATTTTGAAGATATTTGAGCTTGCCGACATTTCTGACGAATATCTTCGGGGAGACCGGCAATAGCCATACATTCGGTGACGGTCGTCCGACTCTTTCCGATCTTTTTTGAAATCTCTTCGTGTGTGTACCCGAATTGCTTTGATAAATAAGCAAAACCATCGGATTCTTCCCATATGGTTAAATCTTTTCTTTGTAAATTCTCAATCAGAGCAATTTCCGCAATTGATTTATCGTCAATGTCGAGCTCGACACAGGGTATTTCGGTTAAGCCTGCTAAATTGGAAGCCCGCCAACGACGTTCACCGGCAATAATCATCCATATACCCGTTTTTGGATTTGGTTTGACAAGAATCGGCTCTAAGACGCCATTTTGTTTTATTGAAGCGGTTAAATCGGTTAAATCACCGATTTCAACTCGGGGTTGGTCGGGATTGGGCTGGATTTGATTAATGGGAATAACTCTTCCAACCGAACGATTTGTACGGGCTAAATCTTCTACGTAATGCGAATCATGGCGCATATTGACGCCTGCGGGCAATCCCCTTTTAGACACGTTTAAGAACCTCCTTACCTAACTCTCGATATTCCAAAGCTCCGCTCGACTTGGGTGAATAAGAAAAGATAGTTTCTTTGTGAGCGGGCGATTCTTCAAGCCGCACACTTCTTGTGATTATTGTGTTAAATGCCTTTTTTCCGAAAACCTTACGGATATGCGCTTCGACATCTTTGGAGAGAGACGTTCGCTTATCAAATAAGGTGACAAGAACTCCCAACAAGTTCAACTCAGGATTCGGGCGCGAACGAATTTTCTCGATTGTTTCGAGAAGATCGTCAGTTCCCTCTAATGCAAAATAAGAAGATTGGATCGGTATTAAAACATAATTTGCAGCTACCAGAGCATTAACCGTGATCAGACCTAGAGTTGGCGGCGTATCGATAAAAATTATATCGTAAACAGAACAAATTTGCTGGATTCTGTCTTTGAGGCGAAAGATCGCGTCAAAATCACCGGCTAATTTTGATTCTAGCTTGGCAAGATTTATTTTTGAAGGAACAATGTCCAGACCCTGTACATTTGTGGGATATATAAAACTCGACCATAAATGATTAAGTTCGGTAAAAAGCTCATAAGCGCTTTCATTTATATTTTGCGAATCGACGAACGAAAGCGAACTGTTACCCTGCGGATCCAAATCAATCAGTAAAACCTTTTTACCTTCCAGAGCACAGGCAGCAGCCAGGTTGATTGCGGTTGTAGTTTTTCCGACGCCACCTTTTTGGTTAGCAATTACTATTATCATTATAAATATAAAAGATTAGTTGGGAAATAAATTATCCGATCAAATCAGGCCAGTCTTCTGCCAACTCATTTAACTCATCCTCTTTATCAGGATTGCTCTGATTTGATGAGATAGAATTTTCCAGAACATTTTCTCTCACGTATATAGAGCAATCAAAACGAAGGGCTAAGGCAATCGCATCCGAAGGACGAGCGTCGATGGAAATCAAGTTTCCATGATTATCATCGAGCTCTATTAAAGCATAAAAAGTATTGTCACGAAGGTCTGTAATCGTGACGCGAAGAACTTTCAGACCCGTCTGAACGATAAAGTTTCGTAATAAATCATGAGTCATCGGTCTCTGCGGAACAATTTTTTCAATTTCGAGAGCGATCGCGTTCGCTTCATAGGCGCCAACCCAAATTGGAAGAATTGTTTCGGAACCAACCCCCTTCAGAACTACAATCGGGGTGTTCGTATTCGGATCCATTATAAGAGCGCCAATTTTTACTTCAATTAACATAATTCAAACAAAAGTATTCAAAACTTTACCATAGAGCGTATTTGATTTTGATTCGGTTATTTCGATATCGACAATTTTGCCCAAAAGCGCCGCTGAGCCTTTAAATTGAACTACTTTATGACACGAAGTGCGACCTGACAAATCAAAGTTATTTTGGCTCGATTT
Source organism: Acidobacteriota bacterium (assembly GCA_030857305.1). Classification (GTDB taxonomy): domain Bacteria; phylum Acidobacteriota; class Blastocatellia; order Pyrinomonadales; family Pyrinomonadaceae. The sequence goes on along the minus strand of JALZOH010000005.1, from coordinate 8,114 downwards.
TTTTTCAACCAAAACCTGGACGGTTTTGTTCAAATAAGATTTAAAGATACGATGCTGGTTTAATCTCTGACGTTCTTCAAGCTCAATAAATCTTTGTTTTTTCTCCTCGACCGACACATTATCCTCAAATTGATAAGCCGGTGTTCCGATTCTGGGTGAGTACTTAAATATATAGCAGCTGTCAAATTGACAATAATCTACCATTTTCAAGGAATCTTGAAAATCAACTTCGGATTCATTTGGAAAACCGATAATAATGTCGGTGGTTAAAGAAATTTTTCGGTCTGAAGTTTTAATTTTATCGATTCTTTCAAAATAATTTTCGATCGTATGACCGCGCCGCATAAGCCTCAGAATTTTATTGCTGCCCGATTGAACCGGCAGATGAACCCAATTGCATAAATTTTCATTTTCATTGATCGCCTCGATAATATCCGTGTGAAAATCCCTCGGGAATGAAGTTGTAAATTTTATACGAGCGATACCGGTCGCTGCAACCGCTCGCAGTAATTTTGAAAATGCCGTCGCGCCGCGGAAATCTTCGAGCCCTTCAGAAGTTTTGGGACGGTAACTATTGACATTCTGCCCAATTAAGTGAACTTCCTTCACTCCCTGCCGGTGTAGTTTGTGAACATGCCGGATTATTTCTGGGGCGGGGAGGCTTTTTTCTCTCCCTCTGGAAAATGGAACGATGCAGTAGGTGCAGAATTTATTGCACCCTTCGATGATCGGAACGAAACTGATGTATGGCGAATGTTTCTGAGTTTCGGCAACTGACCAATCATAATCGGGTTCTCGCTCACCGACGTCCAAAAATTTACTCCGCCCCTCTAAAACGCTTTCGATCGCTTTGGAGACGCGCCCGACCGCCTTTGTTCCGAGAACAAAATCAATCGACGGATTTTTATCAAATAAAGTTTCTCCTTCGAGTTGAGCGACGCAGCCCAAAACACCGACAATCTTTTTTTTTGAATAAAGTTTGCGTATTTGACCGATTCTCGTATAAAGTTTGTGTTCTGCTTTTTCTCTCACCGAACAAGTATTAAATAATACAATATCGGCTGAGTCTTCGTCGGGCGCCATCTCAAAATTTTCAGACTCGAGGACGGTTGCAACCCTCTCGGAATCGGAAACATTCATTTGACAGCCGAATGTTTCTAAATAAACTTTTTTCATAGAAAAATTTTTGACTAAAGTAGAGTGTTCAACAAGTATATAAAATATATGGACTCAGAATATAAAAAAAAAGATTTCGTGCATACGCATCTTCATACCGATTATAGCCTTTTGCAGAGTACAATCCAACTCAAGCCGCTGGCAAGTCATTTGAAAGCACAAAATATGCAAGCTTGCGCCATAACGGATTTTGGCAATATGTATGGCGCAATATCGTTTTACAAAAGTATGAAAGCCAGTGAGATACATCCGATCATTGGCTATGAAGCTTTTGTCACTTTCGGAAGTCGTTTTGACCAAAGCACGAGTTTACAAGCCGGAGAGAGACCATATTATAACGTAGTTCTTTTAGCAAAGAACTTAGAGGGTTACTATAATTTAGTTTATCTCGCTTCTAAAGCTTTTACGGAGGGTTTTCATCATAAACCCAGAATTGATTTAGAACTGCTCGCCGAAAAAAGTCAGGGTTTAATCGGTTTGTCCTCCGGTTTTACAGGAGCCGTATGGCACTTTCTCAAGCACCAAAATTTTCAAAAAGCCGCTCAAAATGCGAAATTGTTTGAAGAAATTTTTGGACAAGGAAATTTTTTCCTGGAAATTCAGGATCACGGACTAGAAGAGGAAAAAAATATTCATAAGGATCTGGTTGAGCTTTCAAAAAACACAGGAATTGCCCTGGTTGCTACAAATGAAGCTCATTACATGACAAGAGATGATGCGCGAGCGCATGAAATTTTAATGTGTATCGGTGAGGGTAAAACAATAAATGACAGAACTCGAACGGTTTTGGGCAGTCCGAATTTTTATGTCCGTTCGAAAGATGAGATGTGGGATTTATTCGGTCGAGAACTGCCGGAAAGCCTCTCTAACACTGTAAAAATATCCGAAATGTGCGAAGTCAATTTCCCCGCCGGTAATAATTTGGCGCTGCCGACTTTTCCGATTCCTGTCAATTCAAATTGCCGTTCAACCGATGAATATTTTGAAAAAGTTGTCCTCGAAGGCTTTGAAACTCGCAAAAAAAATGTCTGGTCGCCCCTCCAATCTAAAGGCAGATTAAAATATACACTCGAGGATTATCAGCGTCGTATCAAAAGCGAAATTAAAACTATCAGGGATATGAAATTTCCCGGTTATTTTTTGATTGTCTGGGAGTTTATACGTTTTGCACGCGAGCGTTTGATACCTGTCGGACCGGGGCGCGGCTCGGCAGCCGGTTCACTCGTTGCCTTCTGTCTGGAGATTACGGATGTCGATCCTTTGCAATACGATTTATTATTCGAAAGATTTTTAAATCCCGAGCGAGTTTCAATGCCGGATATCGACATCGATTTTTGCGTTCGGGGTCGGGCGGAAGTCATCAATCACGTAACTGAATTCTACGGGCGCGAATCGGTTTGTCAAATCATCACCTTCGGAACGATGGCATCAAAAGCGGCAATCAAGGACGTCGGACGCGCTTTGAGTATGGCATACGGAGATGTCGAAAAGATTGGTAAATTAATTCCCCCACCTGTCCGCGGACGTAATATAAGTATCTCGCAAGCCCTGGATCAAGTTTCGGATTTGAGAAAAGCAATTGAAACAAGTCCGGACACCAACGAATTGGTTGATTTGGCAAAACGTCTGGAAGGATGCTCGAGACACTCTTCGGTGCACGCCGCAGGAGTTGTTATTTCGCCAAAACCGCTTCACGAACTAGTGCCCGTAGCTCTGTCTGCGAAGAATGAATTGACAAGCCAGTATTCGATGGGGGATCTCGAAAAAGTCGGGATGCTTAAGATGGACTTCCTTGCTTTAACTACCTTAACCATTATAAACGATTGCTTAAAAAGCATTAAGCTAAAGACGGGGATTAGAGTTGATTGGAGTCAAATTCAACTTGACGACGAAAAAACTATGGCGCTCTTCGGCGAAGGGCGCACCGAAGCTATTTTTCAATTCGAATCCTCGGGAATGCAGGAAATTTGTCGACGGCTCAAGCCAAAAGAATTAGAAGATTTGTCAGCCCTCAACGCTCTCTATCGCCCGGGTCCGCTCGATGGCGGGATGGTCGATGATTTTATTGCGAGGCATCGAGGTGAGAGAAAAATTCAATACATAGTGCCGGAAATGAAGGATATTCTTCAGAATACATACGGTATTCTCGTTTATCAAGAACAGATTATGCAGATCGCGCAAAAGCTCGGCGGCTATAGTTTGGGCGAAGCTGATATGATGCGCCGAGCGATGGGCAAAAAGAATCGAGAAGAGATGGCGGAGCACGAACAAAAATTTATTGAGGGTGCGATCTTAAGAAACATCAATCAAAAAAAAGCCGAGGAAATTTTTAACCTGATGGCACAATTTGCCGACTATGGTTTTAACCGGAGCCATAGTGTCGCCTATGCGTATTTAGCTTATCAAACTGCTTATCTTAAAGCGCATTTTGCTGCTTACTTTTATGCAGCTGTTTTATCGAATGAATCCGATGACGTCGCCAAAATATATAAATATTCGAATGAACTTCGCGCTGGCGGGCTAAAGCTACTGCCACCGGATATAAATGAGAGCGATGCTGATTTCACGCCGCTCGACAATAATGTCAGATTCGGATTGAATGCCATTAAGGGAATTGGCTCCTCGAGTGTGCAGGCAATAATTAATGCGCGAAAAAGTAATTTTACTTCACTCTATGATTTTACGTCCCGGCTTGATCAAGGCTCGGTCGGGCGGCGCGGATTGGAAAGTTTAATAACTGCCGGAGCGTTTGATTCGTTGATGCCGCCGGAAATAACCATTCATCGATGGCGTGCGCGGCTTTTTGCCGGCATTGAAGGAGCTTTTTCACAAGGACAGAAAATTTGGAACGATCGAATGAGAGGTCAGAATGCTCTGTTTACGGTTCAAGCCAGCACTGAAACTATTCTTCAACAACAATTACCTGATGTAAAGGCTTGGACACAAGATGAGCTTTCACAACATGAAAAGAATTCGGTAGGATTTTATCTTTCAACACATCCTTTAGATGTCTTTGCAGAAATATTAGAAAAGTTGAAAATTATTAAAATTGCCGATCATATAGAATTGAAGGCTGGTGACAAGATAACGATTGCCGGCATTGTTTCTGGCTTTCAGTTGAGACATAGTAAAAAAGGCAATCGGTTTTGTATTTTTAGATTTGAAGACCAGTCGGTCGCGGTGAAATGCCTGGCTTGGGCAGATGTCTTTTCGAAGTTCAGCGAATGCCTTAAAGATGGAGAGCTTTTGATTATCAATGGTAGAGTAGAATCTCTCGAAGGACAAGAAATTACTTTGATTGTCGAAGATGTCACAAAAATTGCCGATGCCGTTCCATTAAAAGCACAGCGCGTTTCGATAATTTTGCCCGAAAGTAAATACAATGAAGATTTTCTCGAAGAGATATTTGGTCTCTTAAGCATCCATAGAGGTAATTGCGAAGTTTTTTTGGGAATTAAACTCGAACAGCGAATTTTACTCAAAGTTCATTCGCAACCGTTACGAGTTCAAGGGTCCAGCCGTTTGGAAATGGATTTGAAAAAGAAGGGTTGTCAAGTCCTCTGGAAATTGTAAAATATTTTTATTCCCACATAATTCTATGATCAACCGAAATAAAAACGCTTTTGAACGGGTTCAATTGGCAAGGCATCCGGAAAGACCGTACACGTCGGATTTATTAAAAACTATTTTTACGGATTTTGTAGAAATGCACGGCGATCGAAGATACGCTGATGATGCGGCTTTAATTTGCGGCTTTGCAACGCTTGATAGTAGGGAGGTAGCTATCGTCGGGCATCAAAAGGGTAGAGATACAAATCAAAGAAAGCTTCGAAATTTTGGAATGCCGATGCCGGAAGGTTATCGGAAGGCTCTGCGGGTAATGAAATTCGCTGAAAAGTTTAATCGACCGATAATTACTTTTATAGACACCCCCGGGGCTTATCCGGGGGTCGATGCCGAGGAACGTGGACAAGCTGAAGCGATTGCGTTTAATTTGCGCGAGATGGCTAGTCTGACTGTCCCTGTGATCGGAGTTATTTTAGGTGAAGGCGGATCCGGAGGAGCTTTGGCAATCGGTGTTGCCGACCGCATTCTGATGCTGGAGAATGCCGTCTATTCGGTTATTACTCCCGAGGGCTGCGCCGCTATTTTATGGAAAGATGCGGGGCAAGCCGGGCAAGCCGCTGAAAGTCTAAAGTTGACGGCAGACGAATTAAAGAAAAACAATTTGATTGACGAAATTATTCCTGAATCGAGTAACTGGAAATATCCAAAAATTAAAACCTCTAAATCCACAGATGAATTTCACGAAACTGTTGAAGAGATCAAAAAGGCTTTGAATAGAAATCTGGAAATATTAGATCAAATAGATTTTGTTCAGAGAATACGTCTTAAATTTGAGAAGTTTAGGATAATGGGAAACTATCTTAGTTGATAGACTTGAGATTTATCCTTAACAGAGAGATCCGAGCGTGGTTGAATCTAAAATCTATTCTCCCGAATTTTGATTTTAATTTTTAAACAAAACTTTCACCCACGTTTTGCTGCCTTTCATTTGAATTATGTCTAAAACGGTATATCATCGTCATTCGGCGAATTGACCGTATCCGGGTTATTTGTGGTGTCTTGGTTCGAGAAGCTGTTTTCGGAATTTGTGTCGTTGGCAGTTTCTTCATTTCTATTACCGCTACCGCTTAAAAATTGCATCTCTGTGGCATTAACTTCTAAGCTGTACCGATTATTACTGTCTCGGTCGGTCCATTCTTCAATTCTCAAACGACCCTCTATATATATCGAGCTTCCTTTCGTTAGATACTTTGAGGCAGTTTCAGCTTGTTTATTCCACAAAGTAATCTTAAACCATGTGACTACATTTTGTAGTTCGCCGGATTTGTCGCGCCTCTTTTCATTGGTCGCGACCGAGAAGTCACAGACGGCATTGCCCTGCGGCGTATAACGTAATTCCGGATCGCGCCCTAAGTTTCCAACTACTATGATTTTATTAAAAGACATTGTTAAGTTTTTCCATCCTTATATTTATTAATATGAGCGAACTTTTTTGAATGGTATACACATCAATGTATTAGCCTGAAAAGTTTGATCGAATCAATTTTATTTGTATAAAGATACATCGATGTTTCCAAAAAAAAAATGCTTCTTTAATATAACATTACCGGTCGCATTTTTATTCTTTTACTTTTTAATATTTTTTGTAGATCTGCGCGGGCAAACAAAAAGCGTTGATTCCATTTTTAACCCTTCGATTCCCATGAAGTTATGCCGTGCTCAACGTTCTACAAAAACGTTTGACAGGATAATTGCGTCTGATAATCCCAACGAGTTTTTTGTTTCTTATATTGATGGTGAGATCGAATCAATTGAATTGATGGATTTGCAAACAAACCGAAAGCTTTGGAGATCCGAACTGGTTGGTAAAATAAATTCGAGTTTCATAGTAGATCAAATAGATTACAAAACTTTATATTTCGTAACGAAGCTAACTTCATCAACAATATGGGCTCTCAATGCGGAAACTGGAATTACAAAATGGCAGATGATAATTCCCTCTTCTTTAACCGGAGAGATATTTTTGTCTTTATACCAAAACGCATTAATCGTTATTTCTAGAGATGGGAAAGTCTTATCTATCGATAAAAGCATCGGAACTATTAATTGGATCAAATCCTTAAATTTTGTTATTACCTCAAACCCGACTTTTTTTGAAGATCAAGTATTGTTATCAACTGCGGACAACAAAATTTTCCAAATTAGGTTAACGGATGGAAAAATTTTTCCTTTGGTCGATACGCCGTCTGTTCCCAATATTTTACTGGCACTTAGTAAAAAGGAATTTGTCTGGACGGATAAATTTGGCAGGTTTTTTTTTAGAGATAAACTAAAGTTTCGAGCCGGCGCGGAGATTTCAAATATAAATGTTGCGCCCAAAGGAATTTTGGTAGCCTCTAATGATAACTTTTTGTATTTTCTTTCTACAGATAAGCAAAAGATATTGTGGAGAAAGAAATTTGCCGGCAGAATCTTTCCAAAACCTCTGGTTGTCGGTAATTGGGCGATCGTTGCCGTTACGGGTGAAACCGAATTATTAATTGTGGATTTAGCTAATGGAAATTTAATTAATACTTTGGCAATTGGAGAAGGAAATTTTTTTACTGATAATTTTTTTATTGCCTTTAACAAATTATATGCTCCAACAATAAAGGGTCTTTTTTACTCAGCTTATGCTAATGCCGTCTGTTTTAACTAAAAAGTCAATCAAGATAAAAGGCTAAAATAGCATTGTTCTAGCCTTTTATCTTGATTGACTTTTTTTAAGACTTTAGTCTTTATATTTCTAGTGACCTTTTGAATAGTCCTGAATCATTGAATATATTTCATCCTTAACAATTAACTTTTTCTTTTTGAGATTTGTTTCCTCTAACATCTCTTCTTCACTAGGATAAGTTAAGCCACTTAATTCAGATAGTCTTTCTTCATAAGTCTGGTGTTGTCGAACTAATTCTCTAAACGCCTGATTTTCCTTAATCAATTCATTTTTTATTGTATCCGAGGCAGCAATTTCCATTATTTTTACCATCCTTTCTTGTTCAATTTCATAGAATTTTTACACCTGTAGAAATTAATTTCCAATGTCCCACGTTGATTGTCTAAATTCTATGTTACATCACATGGAGTTTTCTAATCAAGTTATAATATCTAGCATTTTTCCGAGTTCCGCTGCATAATCCATGCATTTTCAGAAGGATTTCGATAATAATTTGTTCTTGTGTAGATATGATAGAAATTGTTCTTTCGATAAAAGTTTATTGCCTTGTGATTTGATACTCTTACTTCTAACCAGATTGCTTTAATACCAAAACTTACTCCGACTTCTATTATTTTTTTTAACAAATTTTTGCCGACTCCTCTTCTTTGAAATG
>JALZOH010000191.1 GCA_030857305.1 Acidobacteriota bacterium | reverse complement strand
GTCCAACGGTTTTCTTTGAAATTTTGCAGCGCAAAGGCTGTAAAGGTTTCGGCAAAGGAAATTTCAAAGCCCTGTTCGTCTCGATTGAAGAAGAACAGGCGAAACGCGGAAATTTATGAGAATTTTTAGTTGCTTGTAAATGTAAGTATGCAGAAAAAGATTCTTTCACTTGCAGAAATAAACGAGATTGAGCGGGCTTACAAACACGGTGTTCCGTCTTTGGGTTTGGCAGCAGAAGAATTACTCCATCGTTGGCGCAGTAATTTACGAGATGAAGAAACGTGCATTCGTTTGATTTTCTTACGTTGGTATAGTTGTAGCTAACCAGTTTGGCTGACAGGCTTGGAGATAGAAATTTGGCTGACGGGCTTTGAAAAAGAAATGCTTTCGATTGAAAGCATCATTGCAGAATTTGGCGATGAAAATTCTTTAACGGCTGAAACCTTATTTATCATTGGGTTTTTAGGCGGTAGTTTATATGCTTTTTGTTTTGGAGAAGAATCTATTTGGCAGAAAAAGTGTAAAGAGTTTCTACTGCGTGCGGTAGAGATAGAACCAACCAGCCAGCTTTTTGCAGATTGGGCTTATTTTATATCTGAATCTAAAACTACGAAAAATCTAAGAACGAAAATTTTTCCTGAAATACACGCACGATTTGATGGAAGAGGTGCTTAGGGCGATTATATGGAAGATATATTGACCCGCTTTTTAATGGACAAAAGTTATAAATCTGAGACGCAAACCGGCAGTTAACTGAATAGTTATTTGTGTTATTCGCGGCAAAATAAAATATGCAAACCGAAACGCTCGAAAATCAAGACTCGCTTCTTGCGCCAATCAACGCGGTCGCCGAATTGATTGACCGCGAGATTCACGCCAAAACGCTTGAACAAATCAATGTTCTGGCGCGTGAATATGAAATTCGCAACGCGCCTGAAGTCGCGCTTTTTTTGCGCGAGAATAATTTTCTGCTCGATTTGCTCGAAGACATTCCATCAAAGCTGAAAAAGTTTTTCGGCAGCAAATCGAAACTCGCTTTAGAGCTTTTGAGCGAACCGGATTTTCCGTCTTCGCGGGAGATTTTCGTTCTTGTTTTGACCGAAGAAGAAGCGGAACAAGCGCGAAATAAAATGAACAAGTTCGACGAAAAATGGTGGCTGGAACAGCTTGATAGAGCGCGGTGTAAATTGAACGTCAGTTTGGAATATGTTTGATTGGAACGATTTCAAAACGCTCGCCGAAGAACTGCGGCAAAGAAACGACGAAGCCGCGCAAAGAACGGCAATCAGCCGCGTTTATTATGCGGTTTATTGGCGAGCGAGAAATTTTCTCGAAAGCGAAGGTTTCGTTCTCCGGCAACACGAAGCGTCGCACGTTCAAATCTGGAACGAATACAAACAAAAAGCGGGTCAAACCAATAAAGCCATTGGAAAATCGGGAAGCGAATTACATCGCTTTCGAGTTCAAGCCGATTACGTTGCCGAAATAAAGGACGTAAAAAAACTTGCCGACGATTCTTTCAAACTCGCCGAAAATGTTTTAGCTTATTTGCAGCAAATCGAAAAGAAAACCTAAAAACAAATGACACTGACGACAAGCGAAGAACAATTGAAATATCAAAGCGGTTTCGGCAACGAATTCGCCACCGAAGCCGTTAAAAGCGCGTTGCCCGTCGGACGCAATTCTCCGCAGAAAGCGCCGCTCGGTCTTTACGCCGAACAATTTTCGGGAACGTCTTTTACGACGCCGCGCCTTTTGAATAAACGAACGTGGACGTATCGCATTCAGCCGTCGGTTTTGCATCGTCCTTTTCGGCAGATCGAAAACAATTTGTTCGCGTCAAAGTTTGACGAAATCGTAACGACGCCAAATCAACTGCGCTGGAATCCGCAGCCTTTGCCGCAAACGGAGACTGATTTTATTGACGGAATCGTAACGATGGCGGGCGGCGGCGATTCGTTTTCGCAAACGGGATTAGGCATTCATATTTTCGCCTGCAATAAAAATATGACGGACAGATTTTTTTACAATGCGGACGGCGAAATGCTCGTCGTCGCGGAGAAAAATCGCGTTCGCTTTCTAACCGAATTGGGAATTATTGAAATCGGTTCGGGTGAAATCGCCGTTTTGCCGCGCGGTTTGAAATTTCGCGTCGAATTGCCGGACGGCGACGCTCGTGGCTACATTTGCGAAAATTACGCGGCGCATTTTCGTCTGCCCGATTTAGGTCCGATTGGCGCCAACGGTTTGGCGAATCCGCGTGATTTTGAAACGCCCGAAGCGTGGTTTGAAGACAAAGACGGCGAGTTTGAACTCGCGGCAAAGTTCGGCGGCAATTTGTGGACGACGGAAATAAAAAGTTCGCCGCTCAACGTTGTCGCATGGCACGGAAACTACGCACCTTATAAATATGATTTGCAAAGATTCAATACAATTGGTTCAGTTTCATTTGATCATCCGGACCCGAGTATTTTTACCGTCATAACTTCGCCTTCACCCGAAATTGGCGTGGCGAACTGCGATTTCGTCATTTTCCCGGATCGTTGGCTGGTCGCCGAAAACACTTTTCGCCCGCCATGGTTTCACCGGAATTTTATGAGTGAATTTATGGGTTTGGTTTTCGGACAATATGACGCTAAGGAAGAAGGTTTTGTGCCGGGCAGCGCGAGTCTGCACAATCAAATGTCGGCGCACGGACCTGATGCGGAAGCGTTTGAAAAAGCCTCGAACGCCAAACTCGAGCCGCAAAAATTGACCGGCACTTTAGCGTTTATGTTCGAATCGCGCTACATCATTCGCCCGACGCGATTTGCGATGGAAACTGCTGAACTACAGCACGAGTATTTTGAAGTTTGGCAGAGTTTGAAAAAGAATTTTAAGACATAGCTAAAGACGGTCACCAAAACTCACGTTAATGATTACGGCTTCGATGCCAAAACCTTTTTGTAAAATTCGATGTACTGCGGAATAATTTTTTCGGTGCTGTAGCGCGAAATCGCCATTTCCCGTCCTTTTGCGCCGAAAGCCAGCCGCATTTTCTCATTTGAGAGAAGTTTCAGAACATCCGTGCTCATTTTTTCCGTGTCGCCGACCTCGCTCAAAAAACCGGTTTCCTTGTCGTTGATAACTTCCGGAATGCCGCCTACACGAGAAGCAACTACCGGAACTTCGCACGCCTGCGCTTCGAGCGCGGCAAGACCGAAAGATTCGAGCTCGGAGGGCAGTAAGGAGACATCCGCAACACCCAGATAATCGGCAATTTTTGCTTGTTTACCGACGAAATTTACATTATCGGAAACCTTGAGCAGTTTGGCGCGATGTTTGATTGCCGAATATTCGGGTCCGTCGCCAACCATTATAAGATTTGCTTTTGTTCCTTTCTGCAAAACTTTGGCGAGAATCTCGATGCAATCTACGGGGCGCTTGACGGCGCGAAAGTTTGAAACGTGGACGAGAATTTTTTCACCGTTCGGCGCAAGCGTCGCGCGCAAAGGCGAATCCACGTTGCGCCGGTACTCGTCCGGACAAATGAAATTCGGAATCACTTCAATGTTGTCAAAATCAAAAGTTTCAATTGTTGCTTGCTTTAAAAACTTGGAAACCGAAGTTACGCCGTCCGATTGCTGTATGCCGTAGCGCGTAATCGGCAAATATGAACGGTCTGCGCCGACCAGCGTAATATCCGTTCCGTGAAGAGTTGTAATGACCGGCAAATAAAGATGATTTTTGATTGACTCGCGGGCAAGAATCGCGCTAATCGAATGCGGAATTGCGTAATGAACGTGAAGCAGATCGAGGTTTTCGGCGCGCGCCACCGTTCCCATTTTTGTTGCCAGCGCAAGCGTGTACGGCTGATGTTCAAAAAGCGGATACGACATCATTTCGACTTCATGAAAATGCACGCGCCCGCTCAGTTCGGTCAGGCGAGTCGGCAGCGAAGAAGAAATAAAATGCACGTTATGCCCGCGCAAGGCGAGTTCGCGTCCGAGTTCCGAGCCAACAATTCCGCTTCCGCCGTATGATGGATAAACTGTGATTCCGATATTCATAAATAGCTTTATTTACCTATGTTTACCTGATGCTACAAAGTGTTACCGCTCGAACATCTCAAAGCATTTTATCACTTAGCAATACTCTATCCGAAAAGGTGATAGATACATTTTCGGTTACAGGTAACTTATCTGTAAATGAAATACTTAGAGGACTGCTTTTGCTTACAAGTTTATACAATTTTCGAGGCTTTTAATTTTTTGATTTTGAGCACATATCTATATTTCCGCAAATAAAAACATTTTTAATTAAGTTTCCAGATCGGCAGTTCAAATCCGTTTAACGGCTCCGATAAAGTCAGTAGTTTAGAGGGTTACAAAGAGATATCTTTTTAATTTCTACCTAAAGTCTCGTCAAATTATTGAAAATTATTGAAAAAGTTTCATAAAAATTCTTGCTTAAAAAATTCAGCTGTGATAATGTGCACAATAATAAAAAGTACCTAACGCTGGGTGTTAGTAATTTTGAGTGTTACAAAGTATCAGTTGAAGAATTTTGAAAAAAATTAATTTCAACCGAATTTTTATTTTTATATTTACATTCAAAGCTAAATTCCAACCCTTTAAAAAATAATTTAATTTAAGGATATCAACAAAACATGCCCATTTTCCGAAGTCCCTCGGATCAGTCTGTACCTGTATTTTGTCAATTCGTCTCTCTGGCATTTAAAGTTTTTACCGTTACAAAAGATTTTGCTTATGTTCATTTGGACGATCAGTGTACCCGTTTCCACGATTGTCGTAAGCGAGAATGATGAATCTCCAACTGCTTGTGTTTCCCCAGTATTGTGCGGATAAAACCGCGTGGCTAGTAGTAAAGGTTAATTACGAGGATAAAGAATGATGATTAGATTTATTTTTATTATATGTAGTTTGTTTGTCATGAGCGTCAGTGTGTATGGGCAGAGTGCTCTGGATAAAGATTTGAGCAAATCTTTTAAGCGCTATAACTTGCTTAAGTTAGATAACAAAGTTGTCCTCGACAAAGCCAAATCCGCTGAATCAATCGAATTTTCCGCCTACGGGCGTGACTTTCAGTTTGTTTTAACGCCTCATGATCTGCGCGGCATCAATTATCGAGCTGTTGAAACTACTGATTCGGGCGAGCGTGAGTTGCCGTCGGCGGCGGTGACCACTTATCGGGGGAAATTGAGCGATGACGCCGATTCTGAAGTTCGCTTGACGGTCACTGACAGAAACTTTGAGGGATTTATCTACACGGGCGGTGAAAGGTTTTTCGTCACCCAGGCGGCAAACTTTTCAAAGCGCGCGCAGAGGAATGATGTCATTGTCTATGGAGAAGGAGATTTAATCAAAACAATTGATTTGTCAAATGATGTTGAAACTCAAGGGGTTGAAAATAAAGATATCGAAGCGAAGATAGATTTTGGGCTTGATCTGCTCAAGGGTTATATTTACGGGGCGGATGAAACGCCTGAGGTCAGCGCGGCGACGACGGCGGAAGTGAGGGTTGTGGAAGTGG
>JALZOH010000190.1 GCA_030857305.1 Acidobacteriota bacterium | reverse complement strand
GGGCGACAGCGTTCGCCTTCAAACGCGCCGGTGCCACCGCATTTGAAGCAGGAAAAATCAAACTCCGCGCTCGGCTCGGTGAAAGGGAAGTAAGACGGGCGCAGGCGAATGCGCGTTTCCTTGCCGAACAGACGGCGCAGCCATTCGCCGACCGTGCCTTTCAGATGCGCCATCGTGATGTTTTTGTCCACGCACAAGCCTTCGATTTGATGAAACATCGGCGTGTGCGTCAAATCGGGCGTGTCGCGGCGGAAAACTCTGCCGGGCGCGATGATGCGAATCGGCACGCCGCGCCGTTCCATTGCCCTGATTTGCACGGTCGAAGTCTGCGAGCGGAGCGCAAAACCGTTGGTGGTGTAAAAAGTATCCTGCGATTCGCGGGCGGGATGACCTTCGGGAATGTTGAGCGCGTCGAAATTGTAGTAATCGGTTTCGATTTCGCGGTCGTCTTCAATCGAATATCCAAGCGAAACAAAAATATCTTCGATTTTCTGGCGCAAAATCGTTAGTAGATGCAAATGTCCCTGACGGGGACGTATTCCGGGCAAAGTTATATCTAATCTTTCACGTTCAATTTTTGCGTCGGCGATAAAGATTTTTAGATTATTTTCGGTTTCCTCAATTGCCGCAACAATTTCCTTTTCAACCGATTGAACAAATTGACCGAATGCACCGCGTTCTTCGGGCGCAACTCGTCCAATTAGTTTTTTCGAGCTGGCGAGTTCTGACTTTTTGCCCGTGTGTTTGATTTTGAGTTCGCCAATTTCACGGTGGAGATTCTCAGCTTCATCCAAACCTAGATCGTTTAGGTTCAAATTGGAAAAGCGTCCGAATTCCTGTTCGAACGCTTCATGGATTTGTTCAATTTGCTGTTTTACTTCCATAAAATTAACACCACAGATTCACAGAAAATAACATGATTAAGTAATGAAATTTATGATTGTCAGCGTAAAACTGTGATTAAAAATTCTTAAAAATTAAGCTGTCGGCTGTTGTTTATTGTTGATTGCTTCCTTTACTTGTCCGGCTAGAGTGGCAAATGATTCGGGTTGTTTAACAGCTAAATCGGCTAAAACTTTGCGGTCGAGTTCAATGTCCGCAAGTTTTAAACCGTGCATAAATTGCGAATACTTTAATCCATTCAGACGGCACGCCGCGTTAATGCGGACAATCCAGAGTTCACGAAAAGTTCGTTTTTTCAGCTTTCGTCCGGTATATGCAAATTTTAAAGCTCTCTCGACAGATTCTTTAGCCGAGCGATAAAGTTTTGATTTTGTTCCGCGATAACCTTTGGCTAAAGCTAATATTTTTTTGCGTTTTTCAAGACGCTTATTTCCACGTTTTGCACGAGGCATAATTTTACACTCCTTTTAGTATTTAAGTGGGAAACGATAAGTGATTATTATAAAAAACTATATTCAACTTTTCACTTATCCCGTACCTCTTTCTAGTTTCTGCCGTACGGCAACATTGCTTCGACACGTTTTTGATCGCCTTCGGAAACTAATGTATCAACGTCTAACTGACGTTTTCGCTTTGAAGATTTCTTGGTCAAAATATGACGAGCATGCGATTTTCCGCGTTTAATTTTACCCGTCGAAGTGAAACGAAAACGTTTCGCCGCGCCTTTATGGGTTTTTAATTTTGGCATTATAAATTCTCCTGCTTATGTTTAAAAATTGTTTATTTGTTTCAATATTTTATTGTATTAAAATCACTTTTCAGGCGAAAGTTTAACTTGTCAAACTTTCGCTTTTTTGGGCACGAAAATAACGAACATTTGGTAACCCTCCATTTTCGGTGTTACTTCAACGTCGGCAATGTCGGCTAAATCGTCGCGCAGCTTTGCAAGTAGATTTGCGCCGAGTTCACGATGCGTCATCTCGCGCCCTCGAAAAGCGATGGTGGCGCGAACTTTGTCGCCGTCGGCAATCCATTCACGGGCGCGTTCCTTTCGGTAACCATAATCGTGATCGTCGGTTCCGGGTCGAAACTTAATTTCTTTGACCTGCACCGTAACTTGTTTCTTTTTAGCCTCGTGCGCCTTTTTCTTTTCTTCGTAAAGAAATTTGCCGTAATCAATAATCCGGCAGACGGGCGGTTTGGCATTCGGCGCGACTTCCACTAAATCCTTGCCTTCTTCACGCGCTCTCTGAATGGCGTCACGAGTATCCATTACGCCAAGTTGTTCGCCTTCTTCATCAATCACTCGCACAGAAGGAATTCTGATGCGTTCATTTGTTTTGTGAAGCGGTCCGCGATTAAATCGAGGATTACGGTTTTTACTAAATCTGCTTGCTATTGTTACACCTCCAGTGTTAGAAATTTGCTCAGCTTTTTATTTGAGCAAACTATGCGTTGACGATTGCGCGAGTTTCCTTTAACCTACGCGCCATTTCAATAAATTCTTCGAGCGGCATCGCGCCCAAATCGCCCCTTGTCCTTTCACGGACGGCAATTTTGTTTTCTTCGAGTTCTTTATCGCCCAAAACAATCATAAACGGAACTTTATTGATTTGAGCATCTCGAATCTTTGCGCCGATTTTATCACTTTTTAAGTTGGTTTCAACCCGAAAGCCTGCCTCTTTCAAATTTTTAGCAATTCTTTCAGCATAGTCATTAATTCGGTCGGTAATTGGTAAAACGGTGATTTGCACCGGCGCGAGCCAAAATGGAAACGCCCCGGCGAATTGTTCAATTAATACTCCGAAAAATCTCTCAATCGAACCGAACAAGGCGCGGTGAATCATTACCGGTTGATGCTTATTGCCGTCTTCGCCCGTGTATTCAAGTTCGAATCTTTCGGGTAGATTAAAATCGAGCTGAATAGTTCCGAGCTGCCAAATTCTGCCGATGGCGTCTTCGATTTTGATGTCAATTTTCGGACCATAAAACGCGGCTTCGCCTTCGATTCTTTCGTAAGAAATATTTCTTTCCTTCAAAGCGTTTGCAAGGGAAGTTTCGGCATTTTCCCAATCTTCGTCCGCGCCGAGATAACCTTTATTTTCCGCCCCGCCGCGCACCGACAATTCAAACTTTACCTTTTCAAATCCGTAAGTATGAAAAACAAAAAGCGCAAAATCCAGACAATCGGCGACTTCTTCGCGCACCTGGTCGGGACGGACAAACAAATGCGCATCGTCAACCGTAAAACCGCGACAACGCATAAGACCGTGAACGGTTCCCGAAAGTTCCGCCCGATAAACCGTTCCCATTTCCGAATAACGCTGTGGCAAATCGCGGTATGATTTCGGCGAATTCTTGAAAATGCCGATGTGAAACGGACAATTCATCGGCTTTAAGCGGTATTCTTCATCGTCGATGCTCGTTGGCGCATACATTCCGTCAGCGTAGTTCTGCTCGTGCCCGCTGATGCGCCAGAGTTCGCGTTTAGCGATGTGCGGCGTGTAAACAAAACTGTAATCTCGTTTCAGCAATTGTTCTTTCAAGAGATTTTCCATCTCCATCCGCATTGTTGCGCCTTTCGGGTGCCAGAAAATCAAGCCTTGTCCGTATTCGTCCTGAATCGAAAATAAATCTAAATCTTTTCCAATTCGCCGATGGTCGCGTTTTTCGGCTTCAAGACGTTGTTTGACCCACGCCTCGAGTTCTTCCTGCGCGGCAAAAGCAGTGCCGTATATTCGCTGCATCTGCTGATTGTTCGCGTCGCCTTTCCAGTAAGCGCCTGACAAAGCGAGCAATTTGAACGCCTTTAATTTGTTTGTATTCGGAACGTGCGGACCCAAGCAAAAATCAACAAACGACGTGTCGTCAATATAATATGCGGTTGCCGTCCGGTCGGCTTTTTCGGTGACGAGTTCACATTTCAAAGGCTCTTTGCGGTCGGTAAAAAGCTTTATGAGCTCGTCTTTAGAAACGACTTCACGCCTGAACGGTAAATTGCGCTTGGCAATATCGCGCATTTTCTTCTCGATAACGGGCAAGTCCGCTTCTGTTAAATGACGCGGGGCAATCACGTCATAGTAAAAGCCGTATCGCGGGTCGTCCATCAGTGCTGGACCGACTCCGAGCTTAGTTTCAGGGAATAAATCTAAAATTGCCGCCGCAAGAAGATGCGCCGCCGAATGACGAATCACTTCCAAGCCGTCACGGGTATCGGTTAAAATTGGTTCAATCGATAAAACCTCGTCGATCTGTTCAAGATTGAAAGACAAATCAACTTCCGCGCCGTTGACTTTTGCGGCAAGTGATTTTTTTATCAAATCGCGGTCAACCGACCTTAAAGCTTCAGCCACGCTTAAAGGCGCGGGAAAACTTCTTTGATTATCTCCAACTCTAACGTTTATTTCGCTCATAAAATTTGTTAACAATTTATTTGATTTTTAATTGATACTTCAAGACGCGCAACAATCCAAAAATTCACGCCGCAGAGCGCAATAATGAATGTCTCGGCAATTCCGTTCAAATTAAACCAAAAATTAACGATTAACAATCTACTACTAAAATAAGATTTGATTTGATAAGAGCGACTTTGCTGCGGTGTTCCGATTAATCAAACACCGATTGTACGCGCCATTAGAAGCGCGTCGTAGTAGTTCGTGTAAAAACAAAGTTCTTCATGAGCATCTCATCAAAAAAAGACCGAAAGAAATTTGGTAGGCACTAGCAGAGTTGAACTGCTGACCCCTACCGTGTCAAGGTAGTGCTCTACCACTGAGCTAAGTGCCTAAATTATCCGCTCAACTTGTTTTGAAGGCGAATTAATAAAATAACTAAATAAACTCAGTAATGTCAAATAAAGAAAAAAAAAGGGCATAACATAAATTTGGAATCTATCTAGCAGAATCGCCTAAAATATCCCATTTTTACCAAAATAAAGGTAGATAAAAAGGTAGAAAAATGGGTAGAGAAAGAAAAGGAACAATTATAAAGAAAAATGGAAAAATTTACGCAAGAGTCAGATTCAAAGATGAAAATGGAAAAGTAAGGGATTTATGGAAAAAAGCAGACAGTCAAAAACAGGCAAAGGAAGTGTTGAAAAATCTTCTAAGGCAAACAGAAGAGATGACAGCTAATCAACTCGATACGGCAAATATGACGTTAGCAGAATTAGCTGAACATTACATTAAAAATTATTTGCAGGAAGCTGTTTATGTTGGAAATAAAAAAGTATCGGGAGTCAGGGGCGTTGAACCTGCCATTTATGCAGTAAGACCTCTCATCGAATACTTTGGAAGCAGAAAAATAAAAACAATTACTTTTGGTGACATTAGAACTTTCAAACAGATTCGTTTTAATACTTTAACCAAAAGCGGAAAGCAAAGAAGTATTGCAGCGGTTAATAAGGAATTAGGCAAACTTAAAAGAATGTTCAATATCGCGGTTTGTGAGCAATGGCTTAAGCGGAGTCCTTTTGACAATGGAGAAAGCCTAATCGGTGATGAAGTTCATCGCAACCGCCTTCTGACATTGGAAGAGGAAGGTAGATTATTAACCTCTGGTGCTAGTTTTTTAGAGCGCGAATTCAGCCATCGAAAGATGGATAATTCCTGCTTCGTCAATGTTCGAGTCATTCCAT
>JALZOH010000189.1 GCA_030857305.1 Acidobacteriota bacterium | reverse complement strand
GAAAAAGGCGATATGGCAGAGCGTATCTTCACCGTTTTTGAAGGCACTTCGCATCCGAATTTTCCGGCTGATGAAGGCGATGTCAAATATCATCAGGGTGCAACCGGCAGACGCCAAACGAAAAGCGGTCAAGATGTAAAAATTAATCTCTCTTCGAACCCGAGTCATCTGGAATTTGTCGACGCGGTGGTTGAAGGAATGGCGCGCGCGCGGCAGGACGAACTGCTCGAAGACACAGACGAATCGCGCGAAATTGTCAACGATAAAGTTCTGCCGGTTCTGCTGCACGGCGACGCGGCTTTTGCCGGACAAGGTATTGTGATGGAAACTCTGCAGCTCGCGAGTCTGCGCGGCTACCGCACCGGCGGCACGATTCACATTGTCATCAACAATCAAATCGGTTTTACGACGACGCCCGAATCGAGCCGAACTTCAATTTATTCAACTGATGCCGCAAAAATTACCCAGCTTCCAATTTTTCATATTAACGCCGATGACCCGGAAGCCGCATTCCGGGTTGTACAGATTGCGCTTGAATACCGGCAGGAATTTAACAAAGACGTGGCGCTCGATTTAATCGGTTTCCGCAGGCTTGGGCACAACGAAGGCGACGAGCCGAGTTACACGCAGCCGTTGATGTATGCCCGCGTGAAGGCGCATCCGGGTGTAAGACATCTCTATGCTCAAAATCTAATTCGGAGCAATATCATTACCGAAGAAGACTTGGGTCAAATGACCGACAAAGTAGTTGAAAAATATGAAGGTATCTTAAAACGCGCCAAGCAAATCGCCGTTGAAAAACCAAAAAGAGTCGAGCTTCCCGCTCTTTCAAAAGACGAAGACGGCTCAGCAATTTTTGAAACTAATCTATCAAAAGAAGTTTTGCAAATTGTTTCGGAAAAAATCTCACTTGTCCCCGAAGGCTTTAACATCAATCCGAAAATGGTCGGTCAACTCGCGCGACGCGCCAAAATGGGAATTGGTGAAAATCCGATGGACTGGGGTTTTGCCGAAGCAGTCGCATTCGGTTCGCTGGTCTTAGAGGGAACAAACGTGCGTCTCAGCGGACAGGATTCGGGACGCGGAACCTTTTCACATCGCCACGCGCTGATGTATGACACAAACAACGGCGCGGTGTGGTGTCCGCTTGCCGAGCTCCGCAGCGAAAAAAAGGCTGATGCAAAATTTGAAGTTTTTGACAGCTCACTTTCCGAACAAGGTGTCCTCGGTTTTGAATATGGCTACGCGCTCGTCGCGCAAAATTCGCTCGTGATGTGGGAAGCGCAGTTCGGCGATTTCTCAAACGGTGCGCAAGTTATTATTGACCAGTATATTGCCGCTTCCGAAGAAAAATGGCAGCAAAAAAATCGACTTGTCATGCTCCTGCCGCACGGCTACGAAGGTCAGGGACCGGAACATTCCAGCGCGCGGCTCGAAAGGTATCTGCAGCTTTGTGCGGAAAATAATTTACAGGTTTGTTACCCGACCACGCCGGCGCAGTATTTTCACCTGCTGCGCCGCCAAGCAAAACAAAAAATCGTCAGACCTTTGATTGTGATGACACCGAAAAGTTTGCTGCGTCTTCCGGCGGCAAGTTCGACAATCGAAGATTTAACGACCGGCGGTTTTCAGCCCGTTATAGATGACGTTTCAATCGCTAATAAAGAGGAAGTAAAACGCCTCGTTCTGTGCAGCGGAAAAGTATTTTACGATTTAGATGTGGCGCGTGAAAATGCGCGAGATTTGCGTGTGGCGATTGTCCGGCTCGAACAATTTTATCCGTTCCCGGCTGACGGATTGAAAAAAGTTTTTGCCGAATATAAAAACGCGACACAGCTTTTCTGGACACAGGAAGAACCGCAGAATATGGGCGGCTGGGCATTTGTCGAACCCAGATTACGTGAAATTAAAGGCGATTTGAGTTTGCGCTATGTCGGCAGAACTGCTTCGGCTTCACCTGCCACCGGCTCTTACGCGATTCATAATCTCGAACAGGAAAAACTCGTCAACGATTCGCTCATTAAAGAAACCGACGAAATTTCAGCCTCAAGCACGGCGGAAGTAGCAGAGAAACTCGCTCCGGCGGGCGCATAAACGAACAATTACGAATTATCTGTGACGATATAGAAAGACAATTCCGTCACAGATAATTCGTAATTTAAATTTTGTAATTATTTCTTTTCTTCTTTCTTTCTCTCGATTTGTTTAATAATTTTCGTTGCGTGGTTTCGCGCTAGTAACGGAATGCGTTCATCGTTTCCCAGCTCTTTAAGCATCGGAATCATCTGCTCCGGGTCAGAAACTTCATTGCGCCGGATCAGTCCGTCGAGCGCATTCATCAGGTTTGGTGATTCGAGCGGCTGATTTTCACGCGCGACGTTGATGTCAAATATCCATACGAATTGCTGGCTTATTTTTCTATATTCATCAGCCAAAATCTTTGCCGTTACGTTTTCCGTCCAATTAAATTTCGCCGTCCGTTCGCGCCCTTCCTTTTTAATCGTAAATTTCATATTGCCGAGATGCGCATAATCTCTCTCGATTGATTGGTAATCTTCTCTTGAATCGAGAAAATTAAGGGTTTGCCACACGCTCCGTACTTTTTCCAGCGTCGCGGTTGAAAGCTGCAAAGGGTCTGAAACAGTTTCTTCAAAATTCTTTTTCAGAAATGATATTTTACCTTTTCCCTTTTCGTCGTGTTCAATAATAATTTTCGAGACAAGAAAATTAGGCTGAGAAAATTCGTAAAAATAAACAGATGAGTTATTTTCAATCTCAGGACGAGAATTTGTCTTCACCATTTCACCTTTTTTTTCAATTGCTTCAAGATGGTTATTGTCAGTCATTTCCCGGTTTTGAACTTGGGGACGCTCATTTTTCTTCGTTGAAATTTTAGGCGGCTCTCTAACCGGTGAAACTTCATTTTTTTCCGTTGTTTTGGCGGACGTTTTGGTAATCAATTTTTTTGCCTTGCTCGTTTTGGATTGAGCGCCAACGCTTAATCCAAAGGTAAAAATCAAAAAGCCGAATGTAATAATTAAAGTAAATTTTTTTAACATTTTAATAATGGAATCGACACGCTAAAATTCTGATTTTGTCATCAAAAACCTGATAAATAAGCCGATGTTCTTTATCAATTCTTCTTGACCAACAGCCTTTTAATTCGTGTTTCAAAGGTTCGGGTTTGCCGAGTCCTGAAAATGGTTCGCGTTCAATTTCTTTTATAAGCTCGATAATCCGCAAAGCTTTTTTGCGGTCTTGTTTTAGCCACCAAGCCAAATCTTCAAAGGCATTGCTATCAAATTCCAAGATTATCACGGGTTTCTTCCCAAGAAATTCCTTCATTTCTCTCTTTTGCTTCTAAAAGACGTTCTTTCATTTTTTTGCTTTTTAATAAATACGCAGTCTCTCTTTCGGATGCTATTTCTCGCCAAAGTTCGATTGGAACGATAACACCAATCGCATTGCCGACTTCATCCGAAATGTATTGAACTTCAGTCATATAATTAACCTCTCGGATTAAATTTATTCAAATCTTACCGAAACAACCTTGGAAATTCCCGCTTCCTGCATCGTGACGCCATATAAAGCTTTTGCCGCTTCCATTGTACGCTTATTATGCGTAATAACAATAAACTGGGTTTTTTCGCTCATTGCCGCAATTTTATTGACGAACCGACTGACATTTGCATCGTCAAGCGGCGCATCCACTTCGTCCAGAAGACAAAACGGGGCGGGGCGATATTGAAAAATTGCCATCACCAGGGCAATCGCGGTCATCGCCTTTTCGCCGCCTGAAAGAAGCAGGATATTTTGCAGACGTTTGCCGGGCGGTTGGGCAGTAATTTCAATTCCCGCTTCCAGAATGTCTTCGGCTTCGAGCAAAGTCATCTCGCCGCGCCCGCCGCCGAAAAGCTCCCCGAAAAATTCGGCAAAATTACGATTTATCGCTTCAAACGCCGCTCGGAATTTTTCGCGTGAACGCTCTTTTATTTCGCGCAAGGCTTCTTCCGCCGCGCCGATGCCGCCGGTAATGTCTTGTCTTTGCGAGGTCAAAAATAAAAAACGTTCTTCTGTTTCAGATAATTCTTCGAGGGCGAGCATATTAATTGCGCCGAAATTTTCCAGCTTCCGTCGCAATTCATCGATTGCCTGCCGTGCCTGCTGCAAATCAAAATTAGCCGGTGTTTCTTCATTTTCAATCAGTTCAATAAAAGACAAATTCAAATCCTCCGAACATTTCTCGTTCAGATTCTTGAGCCGCGCAACAATTTCAGCCTGCTTTATTTCGAGAGCGGCGCGTTCGTTGCGCGCTTCGGCTGATTTTTTATTTAGTTCAGTGAGTTCTGTCGCCATCGAATCTTGATATTCACGGGCTTGTTTAAGATGCGCGCTGACTTCCGAAAGTTCGTTTTGCTCATCTCTGAGTTCATTTTCCGCTTGCGCACTTCTTTTTTCTATTTCAGCAATCAATTCGGTCAAATCATCCGCTTTCCGCTTTGTTTCGACCATTTCTAAATTTTGTCGCGTAAGCCGGGAGTTAATTTCACTCAATTCATTTTCGGTTCGTTTCAAAGCCGTCTGCACTGAACGCCGTCGCTCTATCGAAGTTGCCGCGAGCGTGCGCTTTTCGTTGAGGGCGTTAATTTCTATTTCGGATTCAGCCCGCTGATTGTTAAGCTTTTTGGTTAATTCAGTTAAATTTGTTGAAGATTCAATCCGCGCATTTTCCGCCTTTTCAGCATTAACTTCGGCTTCCTTTTCTTTGATTTGAATTTCTGCCAATTCGTTTTGTATTTGTTTGTGTTCTTCAGCGACAATTTTTTTATGCCGTTCGGCGCGTTCCGTTTCCTGTGCCAAAGATTTAGCCAGCATTTCCTGCGCAATTAACTCGCGCTCCAGTTTGACGATGAATGATTGCAAATCAACCAGCGTATTTTCTTTTTCGGCTAAAATTCGGCGTGTTTTGTTCGCTTCATTTTCGGCTTTTTGGATTTCCTTTTGTAATTTTTCACAAACTGCTTCTAGTTCACGTAATTCGCGTTTGAAGGCGAGAAGCGAAGTGTTTTTCTCGTTCGCGTTTTGTTTTCCTACGACAAGAAGTTTTCCGCCAAAACTTAAATCGCCGTCAAAATTGACAAACATTTCATCAGCTTTGACTTCTGCTCGCTCAAAGTTTTCAATTAATTGCGCCGTCATCTCTCGCGGAAAAGTTTCCTCGAGCAATTCTGTAAATTCCTCAGAAGTGCCAAGAAAATCTTTGATTTGTAAACTGTGAACTTTAGACTTTGAACTTTGAACTTTGAACTTTGAACTTCGAACTTCGAACTTCGAACCTGTGATTAGAAGTGAAATTCTCCCAATATTATTTTCACTCAAATATCGGATAATTTTTTGCGCGTCCACTTTATTTTGGACAAGAACAGCCTGCAAATAAATGCCGAAAAGATTTTCAACCGCTATTTCTGCTTTTTCGTTAACATCGAGCTCATCAGCTAATACTCCAAGAAATTTTACGCCGATTTTATTTTGTGCTGCAAAAAGTTTTTGGACGCTCGGTGCGTATAC
>JALZOH010000188.1 GCA_030857305.1 Acidobacteriota bacterium | reverse complement strand
TCGCACTTTCCCTTGTAGCCACGCAGTTGATGCGCGCTGGAGAAATTGCGTTCAATCATTACTTCGTAAAACGATGGCATAACAAACTTACTTATAATCAATTTCTCTTCGAGTGATATATTTTAGCTGGAATTCTTCGGACGTTCCAGTCTTATCAACTAAATTTTTTCTTCTAATTTCCGTATATTTTTCTGTTAGTAAATGGCTGATTTCTTCAATCACCTTCAAACTTTCACCGTAATCTACAATTGTAGTTCTAACTTTTGGGTGTGTTAAAATTTTGACTTCCATTAAATTTTCGCTTAATTGTTGGATTTGAAAGGTAATGCTCGTGCCAAACGAATGAAAGTTCCATTTAGTTTTAGCTACGACGATTCCGGCTTCTTCATTCTCAAATTCAATATTCGCGGCTTTCAAAGATAAAATGCAGTATATACACAACTCAAAAGCTGTTCTGTAATTTAACAAAAGTGTAAAATCTCGGTTTTGTTGGACGGAAAAATCCGCTGGCGCTTTATTTCGGGAAAACTTTTTGATTCTGATTTCACTTATTGTTTGAACAATCAATCCACCGATCGTCCCACCAACAAAACCGATAAGAAAATTTTCTAGTAAGGAATCTCGATGGAGAAAACCAAAATAAAAGCCAAATGTCAGAGCAAATAACAGAGGAATAAATATCCAACGATTTATTTTCATATAACACACATAATTTGATTAAATATATTTACCACATCTTTCAAATCACTCGAATTTCTTTAACTTAGTAGAAGTTTCCGCCATACTTATCCGCTTTCGTAACGGTTCAAATAAAGTTTGCCGTCGTAGTCGTTGATGCCGACAATCACGCGGTCGAGCCAGCCGTGCCTGCCGAGAACGTTTTTCCGAAAACTCTCGTCGTGCGCAAAGAAAATATAAGAATCGAACTCAAAATCAGAAGTGATTAAAGTTACTGAATGACCGTATGTTAAGAACGCGCCTGTTACCGTGCTGAATCTTTGCCGTTCGCCTGTTTCAATTTCGATGCCTATTTTTTCACCGTAAATTCGTTCAAAAATACAAGCCTCTGCTCCAGTGTCAATTTTTGCCTCAAAATTCACGCTTGATTTTTCAAGTTGGATTTCTATATCAACGGTGATTCCGGTTTTCCCCGGATCGTAATTTACGAGCTTTTCAAAATTTAGATTATGCAAAATTTACCAGCCTCCAAAGGGTTCACTATCCAAAGGAAAGAGGTAAGTTAGCATCGGATTTTTCACACCCTTTTCTTTAGCTTTTAAATCGGCTTCTTTAATAGTCATCCCTGTCGCAATTAATTCGCCGCCTTTCAAAGCAACGTATTGTCCTGCGTATCGAGCGTGATGTTCCTTGATCCAAATTGTGTTCGGATGAATGTTTCCCTTTCCGCCGTTTGTTTTCGGTTCGCTTTCTTGTTCTTGCAAAACCTGAATCAATTTTTGTCGCTCTTCAGGCTTTAAGTTCACCGCTTTCTCAATAATTTCGTTTAACAAAACTGCTTCCATTTGCTTCACCTCCGAAAATTTGCGCTACATCATTGAGTTCACTCGTTATTTTACACTTTGGCAAAGAATTCAAAAAATCTCTGCCGTAGCCTTTTGTTTTCAGGCGCGGGTCGAGCAGCGCAATTACGCCTTTGTCGGTTTTGCTGCGGATAAGCCGTCCGATTCCCTGCTTTAGAGAAATTACCGCGTTTGGAACGCTGTAATCGAAGAACGATTTGCCGCCGTTGTCGTCGATAAAACGAGTACGCGCCGCGACAATCGGGTCGGTCGGAACGGCAAACGGCAGTTTGTCAATAATCACGCACGAAAGCTGTTCGCCGCGCACGTCAACGCCTTGCCAGAATGAAGAAGTCGCAAACAGCACTGCGTTCGGAGTTTGACGGAAGCGTTCAAGCAGTCCGGCTTTTGACATCGAACCCTGCACGAAACACGGAAAATTGACGCGCATCGAGACGAGTTCAAAAAGCGCGTTCATCGAAAAATTGCTGGTTGATAAAACAAAAGCGCGCCCGTTTGTCACTTGAAGAAGTTTGACGATTTCATTTGCCGCGTGCTGCATAAATTCCGGCGCTCGCGGGTCGGGCATCGCTTTCGGCAGATAAATGACCGCTTGTTTTTGGTAATCAAAAGCCGAAGGCGCCAGTAGAGTTTCGACATTTTTGCCGTCATCTAAACCCAGGCGGTCTTTGATAAAATCAAACTTTCCGTTGCTGGAAAGCGTGGCGGAGGTTAAAACAACGGTTTCCAATTTGTCGAAAAGTTTTTCCTGCAGCAGCGTGGAAACATCAATCGGGGAAGCACGCAGAAACATTCCGCGCCCGCGCCGTTCAAGCCAGTAGACGTAATTCTTTTCGGCTTGCGAGACAATAAATTCAAGGTCGAAGCGCGTCTGGCGAACGCGGCGCACAAGACTTTCCGCTTCCGTCATTTTTTCGGCGTAAACGTCGAGCGCGATTTCTAATCTGTCGAGTGTCGCCTCCAGTGCAAAATAGGCTTCACCTAGCGGCGTCGGTTGAATCTCGCCGCCGCTTACTTTTTGAGCAAAAGCGTTTGGAAGCATCGGAAATCGACCGTCCTGCCCACCACGTCCCTGCGCAAATCGCGTCCAAAATTGGTCTGATAAACCGATAATCTTGGCGGCGAGTTTGGTCAAATCACGACTGGCTATTGCATCGGTAATCGGAAGAGTATCAACATCACGCGCAAGTTCATCAATCTGAAAGCTGGAAATCTGAAAACCAAAGTAGTCGGCGGCGATGTCTTCGATTAAATGCGCCTCATCAAAAATTACGGCGGAATAATCGGGTAAAACTCTGCCGTATTCGTTGCCGCGCAAATTCAAATCGGCGAAGAAAAGGTGATGATTGACAATCACAATGTCGGCTTCATCGGCGCGCGCGCGCATTCGTGTAACAAAACACGGCTCGTAATCAGGACACTTTTGTCCGAGACAAGTTTCGCTCTTGGCATTGATTCGGCTCCAAAACGAAAGATTTTCAGGCAGATTGACGAGTTCGGATTTGTCTCCGGTTGGCGATTCACGCGCCCAGTGACGAATTTCTTCAAAGTGATCCATCTGGTCTAACCCGTCAAGAATCGGTTGGTTTTCAGCTTTTGCGATGCGGTAGAGACAAGCGTAATTCGAGCGCCCCTTCATATACGCCGCGCTGAACTTTTTGGGCAAAACCTTTTGCAGAAACGGAATATCTTTTCCCATTAATTGTTCCTGCAAATTCTTTGTGCCGGTCGAGATAATGACGCGCTTTTTTTGACCGAGCGCCGCCGCGATTGCCGGAACAAGATACGCCATTGTTTTACCTGTTCCCGTTCCCGCTTCGACAATCAAATGCTTTTTTTGTTCAAACGCCCGCAGAACCGCTTCCGCCATTTTTATTTGACCGATTCGGTATTCATAATCCTTGTGATATTTGGCGATAATTCCGCCTACGCCGAAAATTTCTTCCACAATTTTTTATTAATTTTTTAGGTAAATCTTTTGACTATTCTTGAGTTAAAAAATTTTGGATTTGTCAAAATTTATTCAAACTTTTACTCTGAATTTACCATCAAACCGTTTTTACATTTCAGATTAAGTTATAATTCGGTTTGCCAGGTCTCTTTTGAGATGCTCAATCATAACAAATTGTTTTGACAAATCCATCAAAGTAGTCGGAACATTTATACACTACTAAAATTTTTGTAACTATCTTTTTTAATATTTTATCTAATTAAGAATTGATTGCGACTTTAGATAAAATTAATTGCCGGTACTTTATTTTGAAGATAATCAGTATGCAGAAAAAAACTAAGTTTGATCCAGAAGGTCCTCACCGACTTCTGTTGAGTTTAATCGTTTTCGGTTTGATTGCGACTTTTTTCTTTTTATCGTTTCAAACCGGAACTCAAGCCGGTAGTTCTCAAAAAGTCGGTCAGGATATTTCTCAGCCGAGCGAGAGCCGCAAGAAAGATTTGGAAAATTACGATATACGCACGGATAAAAATGAATCTCGAACTTTGTTAAATTTTCGTCATTCAGAAGGTATAAATGCCGCCCGTATTGCCGACGCCCGCGCCGAATTTTTTGCTGCCGAAAAGCTGCTTCGCCAAAAAATCTCAAACTTAAAAGTTGAATATAACGAACATAATCTCACGCCGGAGGTTATTGCGCCGGATATCAAACAAGGGCGGAGCGCTTTGTCAAAACCTTCGTTTGAAAACCGCCCGGAAATTCTTCGTGGATTTTTGAAGCAAAATAACCGTCTTCTCGGCATCAGCGATGAGCAGGCAGAACGAATGGAAACTGCCCGCGATTATACAAACCCGGACGGAAATCTTTCATTTGCACATTTTGAGCAAAAAATAAACGATATTCCGGTTTTTCAAGGTGAAGTGAAGGCGGGTTTTACAAAAAAGGGCGAGATTATTCGTGTTGTCAATAATCTTGCCCCTGAATTAGACGACAAAAATCTCTCTGTCGATTTTGGAGATCCGATTCATGCCGTTAAATTCGCCGCGAGCAACATTAAATACGATTTAAAGCCATTCGAGACAACGCTCAACGAGGCAGTTTCAACTGAGTTGAAATTTGTATTTGGAACAGGCGATTGGGCGCCGACCGCCGAAAAAATATATTTTCCAATCGAACCGGGCGTTGCGCGCGCTGCCTGGCGCGTTCTGATATGGGAGCCCACCGAAGCATTTTATATTATTGTCGATGCTGAAACAGGCGCGGTACTGTGGCGCAAAAATATTACCGAAGACCAAACTGAGCCGGCGACTTACAGCGTCTATGCAAACCCAAACTCGATGATTAATGTGGCGAATAATCCGGCGCCGCTTACACCCGCTCTTACCAACCCGGCTTTAGGGACACAGGGCACGCTGATTAACCGCACGGAGCTAACTTTAATCGGCAACGAATCTCCTTATGAGTTTAACCTAACCGGATGGATCAAAGACGGAGATAACATGACCAATGGAAATGCGGTCGAGGCTGGTTTAGATCGAGTTACGCCCGACGGTATCGATCCGGGAAGTCAGGCGGTGGGCGCCAATCGCGTGTTTAATTTTGCATATACTCCGGCGCCCGGAAATTCCGGGTCGTATGATGATCCGCTAACCCCCGAACATCAAAAAGGTTCTGTGACTCAGCTTTTTTATATCAATAATCGGTATCACGATGAGATGTACCGCTTGGGTTTTACAGAAGCGGCGGGCAACTTCCAACACGACAATTTTCGGCGCGGCGGGCGCGGCAACGACCGCGTTGCCGCCCAAGCTCAAGATATTTTTTGCGGCAGTACAACTTGTGCCAATAACGCGAACTTTTCGACTCCGGCAGACGGCGCGCGCGCACGAATGCAAATGTTTATCTGGACCAATCCGAATCCCGACCGTGACGGCGCGCTCGATGCTGACGTAGTTATTCACGAACATACGCACGGTTTATCAGCCCGTTTGCACGGCAACAGCAGCGGACTGACCAGCACTATGGCGCGCGGTATGGGCGAAGGTTGGTCGGATTTTTACGCTTATTCATTACTGTCAAATTCGT
>JALZOH010000187.1 GCA_030857305.1 Acidobacteriota bacterium | reverse complement strand
TCTCGACTGGAACAAACAACCGCCCGCGCCGGCTCTGCCCGATGAGATTAGTAAAGCGACAACTGCACGATATTTACAGGCTTACCGGATTTTGACAGGAGATGAATTAATGGAAAATTAAAAATGGAAAATTCTGCGAACTATCGTACAATCATTTTCCATTTTCCATTAAAGACTTATGCAGATACACGACCGGATGGAAATTTTAATTGAAGAAATGCTGAACGGGCAAATTTTGCTCAACGAAGCCATTTCGGAATTTGAAAAGCTTTATATTCAAAAGGCTCTAATGCGCTACGGCGAGCATCTTTCAAATACGGCGAACGCTCTCGGAATTCACCGTAACACGCTTTCAAAACGTGTTTCGACTTATCAAACGCCGCCAAAAACCCCAAAACGGTTATTGAAAAGACGCCCCCGCTAATTCTTGTGATTTTTTGTTTGCAAAACTTCCACTTGATCACCAACTCTAATAACCGCACCGACATTTTCTGTAATTAAATTTTGTCCAAACAAGATTTTTTTCTTGATGCTTCTTTTCAGAATGCGATAACTTGCCAGTGTTTTAAGCGGTTCAACTCCCTGTTTTTCGCCGCTCATCTGGTCAATCGTCGTGACAACGCAACGCGCGCACGGCTTGACGACGTGAAACACAACCGCGCCGATTTTAATTTGCTTCCAATTGTCTTCGGCAAAAGCGTCTGAACCGGACACGACAAAATTCGGGCGAAAACGGTTCATCGGCACCGGCTTTTCAAGTTTTTCATTTAAATCCCGCAGCGAGTTTTCGCCGATTAAAAGAAACGGATAAGCGTCGGCAAAACTTACAATATCATCTTGATGCGCGGCATAAAAATAATTTACCTTGCGTACAGTTTCCGGCGGCATTAAAACAAGTCGGCAGTTCGTTTGCAGCACGCTACTAAAAAATTTGTTCACGTCATTTTCATAAACATTTGCTCGACATCGACTCTGCCAAATCTTAACGGAAACTGTTTCCTTCACTAAAGGCTCGAACGAAATCATTTTCTCGCACGAAGTATGCGAGACGCGCAGACTTCGCTCTAGTATCTCAACATCTATAATCGCCATTTTTGGAAAATCACGTTGTGTTAAAAATTTTCCGTTTTCATCGATAAGCATCCAACGCCTGTCAAATTCGAGACCGCGTTTTTTGACAATCGAATCGGTTAGCGAAATACCTCCAAGAGACTTAATCGGATAAACAATTATTTCGGAAATGTGCATAAAGTTGATAACAGCGTTGTCAGATTTTCTTACATATTTTATTAAAGAGTGGCTTGACAATGCTGCCTATTTTTTATATATTAGCACTCACTAGATATGAGTGCCAATAAATTAAATGGAGCACTTTATCTTATCTAATATTATCTAAAAAGGAGAATAAACAAATGGCTACAACAATTAAACCATTACACGATAGAGTAATCATTCGTCGAATCGAAGAAGGCGAACAGGTTCGAGGCGGAATCATTATTCCTGATACGGCAAAAGAAAAACCGCAGGAAGGCGAAGTTATCGCTGTTGGTGAAGGCAAATATAAAGAAGACGGCTCGCGTCAAACTTTGGATGTTAAGGTCGGCGATCGCGTTTTGTTCGGTAAATACAGCGGTTCGGAAATCAAAATTGACAACGAAGAATTATTGATGATGCGTGAAGACGAAATTCTCGGAGTTATTGAACGCGCTAGTGCGAACGCAAGCTAGTTTTAGTTTAGCGTTTTTTATTTATTAAAAGACAAATATCAACAAATATTTTAGAAAACCAGGAGACTTATAGTTATGGCAAAGCAAGTAGTTCACGGCGAAGATTCGCGCGCAGCAATTTTGCGCGGCGTTAATCAACTCGCAGACGCAGTAAAAGTTACATTAGGTCCGAAGGGACGCAACGTTGTTATTGATAAAAAATTCGGTTCGCCGACTATCACTAAAGACGGCGTAACCGTGGCAAAAGAAATCGAATTAAAAGATAGTTTGGAAAATATGGGCGCGCAGATGGTGCGTGAAGTCGCCAGCAAAACCAGCGATGTCGCCGGTGACGGAACAACTACCGCGACTGTTTTGGCGCAATCAATCTTTAAAGAAGGCGTTCGCACGGTTGCGGCGGGTGCAAATCCGATGGCACTTAAACGCGGAATTGAAAAAGCAGTCGCCAAAGTAGTAGAAGAAATTCAACGAATGGCGAAACCTGTTTCGGGCAATGACATAAAACAAGTCGGAACGGTTTCGGCAAACGGCGATACAAACATCGGACAGAACATTGCGGATGCAATGGAAAAAGTCGGCAAAGACGGCGTAATCACGGTTGAAGAATCGAAAACGATGGACACTACTCTCGAAGTTGTCGAAGGTATGCAGTTTGATCGCGGTTATCTTTCACCGTATTTTGTAACCGACCCGGAAAGAATGGAAGCAGTACTCGAAAATCCGTACATTCTCATCAACGAAAAGAAAGTTTCTTCGATGAAGGATTTGCTCCCGATTCTCGAACAGGTTGCCAAACTCGGCAAGCCTCTTCTGATTATCGCGGAAGATGTCGAAGGTGAAGCTCTTGCAACATTGGTCGTCAACAAATTGCGCGGAACCCTGAACGTCGCGGCAGTTAAAGCTCCCGGCTTCGGCGACCGCCGTAAAGCGATGCTCGAAGATATTGCGGTCATGACCGGCGGAAAAGTCATCAGCGAAGACATGGGTGTCAAACTCGAATCAATCACTGTGGAAGATTTGGGACAAGCCGCAAAAATCACGATTGACAAAGACAACACAACTGTCGTTGACGGAAACGGTTCGGACGCTGAAATGCAGGGACGAGTAAAGCTTATTCGTAATCAAGTAGAAGAAACTTCTTCGGATTACGACCGCGAAAAATTGCAGGAACGGCTCGCCAAATTGGTCGGCGGGGTAGCAATTATCAAAGTCGGCGCGGCAACCGAAACCGA
This sequence comes from Acidobacteriota bacterium, assembly GCA_030857305.1. Taxonomy (GTDB): domain Bacteria; phylum Acidobacteriota; class Blastocatellia; order Pyrinomonadales; family Pyrinomonadaceae. The sequence continues at coordinate 2,625 of JALZOH010000187.1, read as the reverse complement.
AATGAAAGAAAAGAAAGCCCGTGTTGAAGACGCGATGCACGCAACGCGCGCGGCGGTCGAGGAAGGAATCGTTGCCGGCGGCGGCGTTGCATTAGTTCGCGCTTCGCGTGTTCTCGACGATTTCAAAACTGATGGTGAAGATGCCGATGAGCAAATCGGCGTGACGATTGTCAAACGCGCACTCGAAGAACCGCTTCGACAAATCGCTCAAAATGCAGGTGCGGAAGGCGCGGTCATTGTCGGTAAAGTTCGTGAAGACGAAAGCGAAAACTTCGGCTTTAACGCGTCAACCGAAAAATTTGAAGATCTCGTTGCGGCTGGGGTCATTGACCCGGCGAAAGTGACCAGAACCGCGCTTCAAAATGCGGCTTCAATCGCCGGACTGATGTTGACCACCGAAGCAATGATTGCCGATATTCAGGAAAAAGATGAACACGGCGGTATGGGCGGCGGAATGCCCGGCGGTATGGGCGGTATGGGAATGGGAATGTAATCTGATTTTCGATTATCAAATTAGCAAGCGGCTTCATCTTGACAGATTGAAGCCGCTTTATTTTTTATAATTTATGGTAAATCGCCTAAATATACTCAAAAGCATATTTCCACAGCCTAACGACAATTTAATAATAGTTTGAGCGAACTTTTTTTTAGTATTCTTTTGCCTTAATCAAATATTGCTTTCAAAAATATACAAGTAACCAAACATTAAAAACTTGCATCTAAGTTGTCTGATTCCCTAAAAAAATTGACACTAAGCTACTTGATTTTTTGCTAACTCTTTTTGATTTTTCTTGATCAATTTTGTAATTTTCATTAAAATCTTTTTATATCTTATAATTGTTGCTTTTATTACAAGTCAAAAAATAATTGTTCTTTTAAGAAATATTTGATTTTTTCCTTAAGTAAAAAGTAATTTTAACTTTTTATCTCTAGCAGGTTTGTTCAACATTAAAAAATTATGAAAAAATTATTGTCGATATTTATCGCCATTTTGGTCTGTGGCGCGTTAGGTAATGTTTTTTGGACGCCTTCAAAAGCACAAACTCCGGCTGTCGATTCGCCATCCGAATCGATAAAACTGCAAACTTTTACCAAGTTAATCGAATCAGCCAAACAGACCGGAACGGTGCGCGTTATCATCGGTCTCAAATCGGATTTCAAACCCGAAGGCAACATGAGTCGTCCGCAAGCTTCGCTTCAGCGTTTTGACATCAAACAAGCCCAAACCGCTTTTCTCAGTCGTTTCCAATCTCTGCGCGTCGCTCAGGTAAAACAATTTGAATACATTCCTTTTGTGGCGTTTGAAACCGATGCGGCGACGCTCAAGCAAATGAAGAACGACCCGCAAATTTTAAGTATTGAGGAAGATGAGTTATCTTTCCCGACACTTGCCGAAAGCACGGCTTTGATTGGTGCGCCGGCGGCTTGGAGCAGCGGTTTTTCGGGGGCTGGACAGACCATTGCCATTCTCGACACAGGCGTTGATAAATCTCATCCTTTTCTTGCGGGTAAAGTAGTTTCCGAAGCGTGTTACTCAACAAATTCTACGGCAAACAGTCTAACCAGCGTTTGCCCGGGCGGTGTAGCCCAATCAATTGCCGTCGATTCAGGCGTGCCCTGTTCGTCAGGCGACGGCTGCGATCATGGAACGCATGTCGCAGGAATCGCGGCGGGTCGCGGGACAAACTTTAGCGGTGTCGCCAAAGACGCGAATATTATCGCCGTTCAAGTTTTTACGAAGAATGAAAGCGCTACCTCGTGCGGTGCGAATTCTTCGCCATGTACTACTTCTGTTGTAAGCGATCAAATCAAAGGATTGGAGCGCATATATACTTTGAGCAGTACGATGAAGATTGCTGCCGTCAATATGAGTCTCGGTGGTACTACTCAGTACTTCTCCAACTGTGATGTTCAGCAATCGTCCCGCAAAGCTATGATCGATAATTTACGATCGGTTAATATCGCAACCGTTATTTCTTCCGGGAATAGCAGCTATACAGATTCGATTGGGGCGCCAGCTTGTATTTCGAGCGCGATCAGTGTCGGAAGCACCGGCGATTCAGGTTCGAGTCTCGATGTTATTTCCAGTTTTTCAAATAGTGCGACATTTATTAATTTGCTTGCTCCGGGACGTGTGATAACTTCTTCGGTGCCTGGCAACGGTTATGCTAATAAACAGGGAACTTCAATGGCGGCGCCACATGTTGCCGGAGCGTGGGCGATTCTCAAACAAAGTGCTCCAAATGCAAGGGTTACGCAAGTTTTGAATGCTTTATCAAACACCGGACAGCCCGTTACAGATACCCGCAACGAAATTGTCAAACCGCGCATAAAAATTCCCGAAGCTCTCAGCGCGCTTGCGGGACGGCGAAATTTATATGATTTCGACGGAGATGACAAAGCGGATATTGCCGTATTTCGCCCGTCAAACGGCACCTGGTATTTAGAGCAATCAAAAAACGGCTTTACAGGCGTGGCTTTCGGCTTAAGCACAGATAGAGCTGTTCCTGCCGATTATGACGGAGACAGTAAAACCGACGTTGCCGTCTATCGAGACGGAACCTGGTATTTACAGAGAAGCAAAGATGGTTTCACGGGCGTTGCTTTTGGCGCGCCGACCGACAT
>JALZOH010000186.1 GCA_030857305.1 Acidobacteriota bacterium | reverse complement strand
GGCGAAGGAAACACGGTTGACAAAAAACAACTGATTTCGCTTCTGCAAAGATTGGGCGATGCCGGATTGGACGTTATCAAAACCGAAAATCTCTACAACTTCGACGGCGCGAAAGGTTATTCGGTCTAAATTTGATGGATAAAGGACGAAGTTTCGGCTCTCTCCTTTTTCAATATCATTAATAATTATAGAAAAATATGAAATTACTTTATTTGGTTTCAACATTACTTGTTTTTTGTGTTTCAGGGTATTCATTCGACAAATTCGTCGCTTCAGACCAATCTCGCGTTAAAACTAAAAAAATTATTACGGGAGCGGAGCAACCTAATGAATATCTGCCTTATTTAAAAGGGAAGAGAGTCGGGATTTTAGCTAATCAAACGACAATTACCGGCGATAAGCATTTGGTGGATTTTTTGTTATCGAAAGGTATAAACGTCGTCAAAGTATTCGGACCTGAACACGGTTTTCGAGGCAACGCAAGTGCAGGCACGAAAGTAGAGGACGAGAAAGACCCCGCGACGGGAATAAAAACAATTTCACTTTACGGCTCGAAAAGAAAACCTACTCGAGAAGACATGGCTGATATTGACGTGATGATTTATGACGTTCAGGATGTCGGAGTTCGGTTTTATACCAACATCAATGTTTTGAGAGATGTAATGGAATCGTGCGCGGAATTTAAAAAGGAATTACTCGTTTTAGATCGACCTAACCCGAACGGGTATTTAATTGACGGACCCATTTTAGACATGAGTTTAGCATCGGGCATCGGACAGTTTCCGGTTCCGATTGCACACGGTATGACGATTGCCGAATTTGCTCAAATGATAAATGGGGAAGGATGGATGTCTAATAAAGCGGTTTGCCCGCTCAAAATAGTAAAGATGCGGAATTATCGCCACGATATGGAGTATGTTTTGCCCGTCAAACCTTCGCCGAATTTAAATACCCAGCAAAGCATCATGCTTTACCCTTCGACCTGTTTGTTTGAAGGAACCGTTCTCAATCACGGCAGAGGCACTCAATCGCCGTTTGCCGTATTCGGCAGTCCTTTGTTGAAAGGCATATATTCATTTTCCTTTACGCCCGTCAGCATTCCCGGCATGAGCGAAACGCCTCTGCATATGAATGAAGTTTGTTACGGTTTGGATTTGAGAAATTACGACGTTAAAAAATTGCGCCAATCAAAAAAACTCAATCTCAAATGGATGATGGAACTTTACAATACCTATCCTGACAAGAAAAATTTCTTTAACAAAAGCCTGAGTAAAGAAATCAACGACATCGACAAACTAGCTGGCACCAGAAACTTTAAAGAGCAAATCATTGCCGGAAAAACGGAAGACGAAATCAGAAAAAGCTGGGAGCCGGGACTGACAAACTACAGAAAGACTCGTCAAAAATATTTGCTGTATAAATAATCTCGTCAACATTTTTGTTGTTATAAAGCTGACGAATAATACTCATCTTTTGTTTTTTAATTTGGCTTTTAATTATGGTTGAGCTAGCGTTCCCTAATTTCCTTACAACGCAAAGCCCTGAAACTTTGTTAAGATAGCCAGGGATTTTCGTGAAATGGTCGTGTTTGTTCGCGGCTAAAAAAATTAAAAGATGCGCTTCGAGTTTGCTTTCGTCGCGCATCTTTTTTATTTTGTAAGCAATGAAAAACGATGAAAATCCGCTGGTCTCGATAATTATGGGCAGCGCGTCCGATTGGGAAACGATGAAAAACGCCGCCGATATTTTGGAAGAATTCGGCGTTGCTCACGAAACAAAAGTTATATCGGCACATCGCACGCCCGACTTGCTTTTCGACTTTGCCAAAAGCGCTGAAACGCGCGGCATCGAAGTCATCATCGCGGGCGCAGGCGGCGCGGCGCATCTGCCCGGAATGGTCGCGGCGCAAAGTCTTGTTCCGGTTCTCGGCGTTCCCGTCCAAAGCAAAGCCTTGTCGGGTATGGATTCGCTGCTTTCGATTGTCCAAATGCCCGCCGGAATTCCGGTCGGAACTTTGGCGATTGGCGAAGCCGGAGCGAAAAACGCCGCACTTTTGGCAGTTTCGATTTTGTCTAACACGCGAAAAGATTTGCGCGAAAAATTACGAAAATTTAGAGAAGAACAAACGGAAACAATTTTAAAATCTAAATTGGATTAAGCCGAACTTTGAAGCATTTCAATTTGTGTTTGCCAATCAAAAAATATAATTTTTATTACAGGTGCCAAACCTAGAATGGCAAACATAACTGTGGTTGCCTATCGGACAGACGGCATAAAGTAATTCGTTATTTTATGCTGTCGTTTTATTTACAGATGTAAAAATTGGCTTTGCAAAATAATTTATGAATCCGATTCTTCCAAATTCAACAATCGGCATTCTCGGAAGCGGGCAGCTTGGGCGAATGTTCGCCATTGACGCGCGGCGAATGGGTTATCGTGTTCACACATTCTCGCCCGAATCCGACACGCCGACCGGACAAGTTGCCGACTTTGAAACCTGCGCTGATTATAAAGATTTAGATGCCGTAGAGGATTTTGCGCGAAATGTTGACGTAATTACGTTTGAATTTGAGAACGTCCCGTTCATCGCGGTTGAAACGGCGGAGAAACAAGCGCCGGTCAGACCGAAAGGGGAAGTTTTGCACATCGCTCAAAACAGGTTAAGAGAAAAAACTTTTTTGGCGCAGAATAATTTTCCGCACACGCCGTTTGCTCACGTCGAAACTTTAGAAGAATTAAAAAATTCAATCGTCGAAATCGGCATTCCGTGCATTTTGAAAACTGCCGGTTTCGGTTATGACGGCAAGGGTCAAGTAAAAATCCGGTCAACCGGCGAGATTGAAAACGCTTTCGCCAATTTGAAAAATCAAGCGGCGGTTCTCGAAGCGTTTGTCGAATTTGAAAAGGAAGTCTCGGTCGTTGCCGCGCGCGACTCGAGCGGAAATTTCGCGCATTACGGCACGATTGAAAATGCGCACGCCAATCATATTTTAGACGTTTCCTTCGCACCCGCGTTTCTTTCGCCGAAAATTAAACGGGAAGCCGTCGAAATCGCGCGGCAAATTTTAGCGAAACTCGATGTCGTTGGCGTTTTATGCGTCGAATTTTTCGTTACAAAAGATGAAAAACTGCTGGTCAACGAACTCGCGCCGCGTCCGCATAATTCGGGGCATTTAACCGTTGATGCCTGCGTAACTTCGCAATATGAACAGCAACTGCGAGCAGTTTGTGGTTTGCCGCTCGGCTCAACAAAATATCTAAAACCGGCGGCAATGGCAAATCTTTTAGGCGATTTATGGGAAAAGCGCGACCCTGATTGGGACAAAGCTTTACAATTTCCAAATGTCAAACTTCATCTCTACGGTAAACAAGAGGCGCGAAGGGGACGCAAAATGGGACACCTGACCGCGCTCGCGGACACGGCACAGGAAGCGGTTGAGGTTGTCCGAAAGGCGCGAGAAAGTTTGATTTCATTATAAAAAATCATGGGTCGATGGTTAGTTGAGCTAAATTTGGTATAGGCTAAATTACTGTAATGAAATAGCTAAACCGTTATGACCGATGTTCCCGAGTTTCTGAAAACAAATTTCTGGAAATAATCAAGTGCTTTGCGCTTGGTTTGACCGCCAAATCGAACGGCTCAGCTGACTCTTTCTTTCGAGCTTTGGTATTATTACTTTAATTTTTGCTAAAAAGAAGACGGTTGCTACCACGCAATACCGTAATCTTCACCGTAATTGCTGGAGCCGCCCCACATCGTATTATGCTCGCGGTCGAAAAAAATGGCGTTGATTGGTCCCGATGTTCGTTCCTCAAATGTTAGTTCGTAACCCATTTTCTTTAGTTCGTTGCGTGTCCATTGCGGCATAGAATCGGCGAGCAAAATTCTTCCCGGACGCGATTCGTGCGCGCCAAAAGAACTCCGCATTTGAAAGCTGTTGATGTTCGGAGCTTCGGTCGCTTCCTGCACGTTCATCCCGAATTCGACGACATTCAGGAAAAACTGCAAAAGGTTTTGGTCCTGGCTGTCGCCGCCCTGAACAGCAAACGAAAGAAACGGTTTTCCATCTTTTAACGCTAAACTCGGTGTTAAAGTCACGCGCGGACGTTTGCCCGGCTCAATTACATTAAAAGGATTTTCGCGCGCGTCAAGAACAAAACTCTGCGCCCGTTGACTCAGACCGATTCCCGATTTGCCTGCGATAACTGCGGGAATCCAGCCGCCGCTCGGCGTAATCGAAACGACCCAACCTTCTGCGTCCGCCGTTTCGACCGACGTTGTGCCGGAATAGAATGACTTCTGAAAATTCTCCTGCGAAGAGCGTGAGACGGCGTCCTGATTAAATCCCGAACCGCGACCCGGCGGCGATGATTGCCACTTCTCCAGAAGCCGGAGAAAAGGGTTCACGGTTCGCCCTTGAAAAGGATACGGGTCGCCGGGTTTGATTGCCGGGTCGTTGCGTTCCATATTAATCAGCTTGCTTCGTTCTTTGGCGTAAGTTTTGGACAAAAGTCCTTCGATTGGTTCGACAGGCGCGAAATATGGGTCGCCGTAGTAAAAATCGCGGTCGGCAAAAGCTAAACTCATCGCTTGATAAATCGTATTGACATATCTCGCGCTGTTAAAGCCCATACTTTTCAAATCGAAATTTTCCAGAATATTGAGAGCCTGCAGCATTGCCGGACCTTGCGTCCAGTGAGTCAATTTATAAACTTCGACACCTTTGTAAGTAGTTTTAACCGGCTCTTCAATGCGAACTTTCCAATTTGCTAAATCTTCGACCGTGATTAGACCGCCTTCTTCCTGCGTGCCTCTGGCAATTTCACGCGCAATATCGCCCTTGTAAAAACGGTCGTAAGCGGCATAAATCGCATCTTTTCGATTCTTTCCCTGCGCGAGCGATTGCTGTTCTGTTTCTACTAACTTTCTTAAAGTAGCGGCTAAATCGGGCTGGCGAAAAATTTCACCCGCCGACGGTGCTTCGCGCGTTTGTCCCGGATGCGGCAGCATTATTGCGCGTGAATTGCGCCACTCTTTTAAACGCTTTTTCTCGCGCTCGATAGCGTTTGCCGCCTGCGCTTCAATCGGATAACCGTCCGCCATCTCGATTGCAGGCTCTAAAACGTCTTTCAGACTGAGCTTGCCGTATTCGGCTAACATTACCAGAAGTCCGCCCGGCGTTCCCGGCGTGACGGCGGCGAGCGCGCCGTGTTCGGGCGCGTAATTCATTCGCTTCTTTTTATAAAACTCGGCAGTCGCGCCGGTCGGCGCAACACCGAGGGCGTTGATGCCGATGACCTTGCCTGTTTTCGGATTATAGATAAGCGCCTGCGTTTCGCCGCCCCAGCTTAATGTGTCCCACATCGTCGAGGTCGCCGCGAGCATCGCACAGGCGGCATCGACGGCGTTTCCGCCTTTTTGAAAAGTCATCGCTCCGGCAGTGGCGGCGAGCGGTTTGCCGGTAATGGCTACCCAATGCCGACCGTGAAGAACGGGCTTTACAGTGCGCTGTCCGTAGAAATTGGTTGGCATTGCCAAAGTAATCGTCAATATCATGACAAAAGCAGACAATTTACTGTTGCCTGCAC
>JALZOH010000185.1 GCA_030857305.1 Acidobacteriota bacterium | reverse complement strand
AAAGATTTCACCGCAGAGACGCTGTGAAAGCGCAGAGATTCGCAGAGATTTTCAAGTTTTCTCGGCGTCTCTCTGCGGGAACTCGGCGTCTCTGCGGTGAAAAATTCTAACTGGCAACTTAGGTTATTTAATGATTTAAGCCCCGTGTCTAAAACAACACTACCCGCCAAAACGTATTTTAGGATAGATATTTGAACTTGGAGCAAAAGGCAATTGAGAGTATCTTATTTATATGAACAAGCCCGATTATTCTGATTTGGACGCAGAGATTATTAACATTACGCCGCGCCGTCGTCCGCCGCGCGACTGGCGAAAGTGGATTGTTTTAGCCGCGCTTCCGGTAATAGCAGTTGTGCTGTTTCGCGGCGTCGGAATTTACATCGAATCTTTATGGTTTGATTCGCTCGGCTTCGCTTCGCGCTTCTGGTATGAATTCCGGCTCGGCTGGACTCTTTTCGCGGTTTTCGGCATTTTGACAGTTGCGGTGTTGCGCGGAGGATTTTATTTGCTCGGACGCGTTTTTGATTTTAATAATCTTGCGCCGCGTAAAATCGTCGTCGGCGAAAACCAGACAATTGACATCAATCCGGCGCAGATTCTGCGTCCGGCAAGTTGGATTATTGCGCTCCTGCTTGGATTTGGCAGCGCAGTCAGTTTTGCCGCTGACTGGCAGAATTGGGCGTTGTATTTTCATCAACCGGCGACCGCTGCCACTGATCCGATTTTTGGCAACTCACTCGGTTTTTATTTATTTTCGCTCCCGATTTATCAGTCTCTCGCGGCGTGGCTGACGACGATCGCGGTTGTTTTACTTGTCGCAGCGGTAGTTTACGCGGTTTTATCCATTCCGCAGCGATCAAATTTAATTGAAGAAAAACGGAAATTTGAAGGCTTCGGTAAAACTGCTTATGCCGCCGTTTCCACCGCGCTCGGATTTTTGCTGCTCGTCGTGGCAGCGCGTTTTGTTCTTGCTCGCTACGCTTATTTGTGGACTGACCACTCATCTTTTAGCGGCATAACTTTCACCGAGCATAATTATTTGCTGCCGGGGTTTTTGTTTGTCGCCATCGCGCTCACACTTGCCGCCGCGCTGCTTTTCGTCAACGCTTTCTGGTGGCGCAATTGGCGAATGGTTTTCGTTGCGCTCAGTTTGCCAATCGCGGTTTATGTTGTCGCGGCTATGCTAATTCCGGCTTATGTGCAAAGTTTCGTCGTCAAACCTAATGAGCTTGGGCGCGAAACTCCGTATATCGAACATAACATCGCCGGAACGCGCTCCGGGTTCAATCTCGAAACGGTCGAATCGCGTGATTACGCGGCGGAAACATCGATTTCAGCTTTTAATTTGAGCGGGCAACAAAACGCGTTTTCGAATGTTCGCCTGTGGGATTGGCGGGCATTGCAGGACACTCTGCGACAGATTCAGGAGATACGAACTTATTACGATTTCGTAGATGTTGACGTTGACCGCTATCGAATCGGCGGCGAACTGCGGCAAATGATGATTGCGACGCGCGAGCTTGACACAAATAAGCTGCCGGAACAATCGCGCAATTGGATTAACGAACGGTTGGTTTATACGCACGGCTACGGCGTGACGATGAATCCGGTCAACGAATTTACTAATGAGGGCAAGCCGCGTTTCGTGCTTTCCAATATGCCGATTGAAACGAGCGGCGACATCCGCGTCACACGCCCCGAAATTTATTTCGGCGAGCGAACGAATACCGATGTTTACGTGAAAACTAATCAGCGCGAATTCGATTATCCGCAGGGCGAAAACAACAATTATACCAATTATGAAGGTGACGGCGGTTTTGCCGTCGGCGGTTGGCTGCGCCGTCTGAGCATTGCCTGGACGCTGGGCGATTTGACGAAGTTGCCGTTTTCCGACGACGTAACGGCGGAGAGCCGCGTTTTGATGCACCGCAATATCGGCGAGCGCATCCGGCGAATCGCGCCGTTTCTCACATTCGATTCCGACCCGTATATCGTGATTAACGATGACGGGCGGCTCGTCTGGATGATTGATGCTTACACTGCTTCGGCGCGTTTTCCTTATTCAAGGCATTACGATGTGGGCGGTCAGCGCGTTAATTACATTCGCAACAGCGTCAAAGCGACGGTTGACGCTTACACCGGCGCGGTTAATTTTTACGTTTTCGATTCCGCCGACCCGCTCGTCGCCGCCTATCGCCAGACATTTCCCGCGTTGTTCAAAGATGCGGCGGAAATGCCCGCCGGGCTAAGGGCGCACGTCCGTTACCCCGAAACATTAATCAAGGCGCAGGGCGAAGTTTTCGGGCTGTATCACACGCAAAGCGCAAAGATGTTTTTCGGGCGCGAAGATATGTGGAGCGTAGCGCAGCAAGCGGCAATCAATAACGATAACAAGCCGAACCAAAATCAACAAACGCAGTCACTCGACCCGTATCAAATTTTGATTCCGCTGCCCGGAGAACAAACGCCGCCGGAGTTTTTGCAGATTTTGCCGTTCACACCGGCAAACCGCAACAATATGATTGCGTGGATGGCTGGGCGCAGCGACGCGGACGCTTACGGGCAATTGGAAGTTTATAAATTTCCCGCCTCGCGCGTGATTGACGGACCCGCGCAAATCGAAGCCCGGATTGACCAGGACGCGCAATTGTCCGGTCAAATCACGCTCTGGAATCAGCAGGGCTCGAAAGTTAAACGCGGCAATCTGATTATCCTGCCAATTGGCACAGGTTTACTTTTCATCGAGCCGATTTATCTGCAAGCCGAACGCAGCCCGATGCCCGAACTGCGCCTCGTCGTGCTGGCGACACAGGAAAAACTGGTCTACGCCGCGAACTTTGAAACCGCGCTCGCGCAATTGCTCGGAACGGAAAATCGCCCGACCCAAACGAACGCGGCGCAAACTAACCAACCGGAAAGTGTCGAAGGAGTCGAACAATCAAACGACGAGCTAATAAAACAGGCGGCGCAGAATCTGTCGGATTATCAAAAATTTACGGCTGAAGGCAAACTCGCCGAAGCCGGTCAAAAGCTCGCCGAACTCAAACAAACTCTGGAGAAATTGCAGCGTCTATAACGAAATCATCAAAAGTGAGCGCGGAACATCTGAATTCGCGGCGACACAAATTTGCAAATTTTTTTATTAGTTTTCGCGCTCGCTTTATTATTTTAGAAATCGCCTCCGAAGTCGCCAAATCCGCCGCCGTCCACATCGCTGCCCACGTCAGCGGTTGCGTCGCCACCGGTTTCACCCGTATCCTGATCGGTATCCGCCGCGTTTTGTCCGTCCGCTCTATCCGCTCCGCCAAAGCCCGAATCGCCGAAAAACGATTGCGCGATAGCGCTGCCGACGACGACACCCGCGATGCTTCCTAAAAAACTACTCCCCATCATTCCGCCAAAACCCATTCCGCCGCCCATACCGCCGAACGTGCGCTCCATTGTGCCGGGTTGTCTGACTTCGGCTCGCGTCGCGGCTCGCGCGAGCGATTGCGGATCGTCGGTTGCCCCGCGTTCGTTTTCCGGCGCGGCTTGATTAAGCTGCTGCAAAATCATTTGTCTTTGCTCAGGTGTTAACTTCGCAAACGCTTCGGCGTGCGCTTGTTCGATGGTTTCGGGCGGCGCGGTTTGCAGCATATAGCGATAGCGGGCGATTGCCTGTTCATCGCTCGTCTGTCCGGTTTGCGGTTGATTTGCATTCTGTCGCTGCGCCGTTTGCGGTTCGTCGTTTCCAAAAATCTTGTCAAGAATTCCCATTGTTATTTCTCCTCTCTAAATTTTATTAGAATCTGCAAACATTATAATTATATTTTTACGTCCTTGACCATTTCGACAACTCGATTAGTCGGAAGACAAAAAAATACGTCGTCGAGTTGGTGATGTTATGCGAAAGTAAAGCATCCACTTTCTCGCGCAAAATCGCTTTCATTTTCAACCGTTCCACGTCGCGGAAGATGAAGTGCGGCGCGTCGCTGCCAATCTCGTCGGACTGAAATAATCGGACAATAATTGTTTTTAGTTTACTGCCGCAGAAAATTATCGATCGGCTTGTCAATATCGATGAGCAATGTCTGGAAAACCGTCTGCCAGACGATAACGTAACATTCACAGTGCAGAAAATTAAATAAAAGGACTCAACAGTTTTATTTGCAGCTGAACATTTTTATAAACGGCTGAATTGCTTGTATAGTATTTTTGTAATTTCGTAATGCTAGGGAGAACAATTTCGTATGCCCAATCCGTTTTCGGTTGAAACCGATGCCGATAATGATTTTGCCGTCATCCGTCTGGAAGGCGCGGTTGACGCGCACACTGCGCCGCAGTTTGAAGAAGTCGTGCAGACGGTGATTGACGCGGGACAGAATAAAATCGTCGTCGACTGCGCGAAGATGTCGTATATTTCTTCCGCCGGACTCGGCGTTTTTATGGGTTTTATTGAAGAAGTGCGCGACGGTGGCGGCGAATCGCCCGGCGTTGCAGTGCGGTGGTGATTATTATGATGTTTTGCCGATTGACGCAGTCGAAAACGGAGGCGACAAGACTTTTCTTTTATGCGTCGCCGACGTTTCCGGCAAAGGTCTCCCGGCGTCACTTTTGATGAGCAATATGCAGGCGACCCTTCGTGCTTTGCTCGGACGAGTGCCAACGCTCGTTGAACTTGCAACGCGCACTAACGAACTGCTTCACGCGACAACTCCTTCAAATAAATTCGTCACGGCTATTCTGCTCGAAATTGAACCCAAAACCGGCGCGGTAAGATATGTTAATGCCGGACACGGCGATTGTATGCTTCTGCGCGGCGGCGGCGAAGCGGAACGACTTGAGTCAACCGGTTTGCCTTTGGGGATGATGGCGCCTGAGATGCTTGAAATGCTCGGCAAAGGATACGAAGAAAAAAACTTGCAAATAAATACGGGCGACCTGCTCGCGCTTTATTCGGACGGTGTTACCGAAGCTTACGACGAAGACGAAAACGAATGGGGCAACCAGCGTCTTCTGGCGTGTCTGCGTGCGGTCAAGGGTGAGCCTCTGCCGACGATTGTCACACACGTATTTGAAGAGATAGACCGCTTCGCCGGCACCGCTCCTCAGCACGACGACATTACTTTGTTAATCTTTAAGCGCAACAATTAATCCTTTTTACATTACAAGGTTCGCAAATAAGTAGAAATTGTTAGAAAGATTATTGTTAATTAGCAACCTACATCAAGCTAATAAATCTTGTATTCGATAGAAACTAAGATTGTAAATTCGGACGTAAAATAAACGCCAAAAGTTTCAAAAGAAGTTTGCAGGCAATTATTAAGAGGCGTAGAATCTTACAAAATTACAACATCCGCAAAATCCGCAAAAATTTTTATGAATTCAACAGAACAAAAAACCACTGTTTCCGAAGCCGTTCGTAAACACAAAGAATTTCTTTTTCCGGCGGTCGCCACTTATTACCAAGAGCCGCTTGCTTTGGTCAAGGGCGAAGGTGCGCACGTTTGGGACGACGCGGGCAATCGTTATTTGGATTGCTTCGGCGGCGTTTTGACCGTCAGCGTCGGACACGCGAACCCGCGCATTAACGCGGCGATTATCGAACAGGTCAATAAAATTTCC
>JALZOH010000184.1 GCA_030857305.1 Acidobacteriota bacterium | reverse complement strand
AACGCGAAAGGCGCGACTGCACGGCTGACGACGAAAGATTTTTGTTCCACAGCGTGAAACTCGACATTCTTTCTGCCGTTGCCGTCGTCGTGGTTGGTTCAATTTCTAAATAAGTGACTTCGCCTAAACTGTTGGTTTGAAAATTTACGGTTTCGCCGCCGACGAGCGCGGTTTCTTTGACTTGATAAAAATCATCACCGAATTGTCTGAGCAGAAAAACGTCCGGTCGCACAACGAATTGTTTGTCGGTTTTGCCGACGCGCAAGACGAGTTTTCCGTTTTCGCTCGATTTTGAAGCGCCGGTTTGAAGTGCCGGAAACCACTTTTTCTGTTTGTAAATCTGCTCGATCAGGCGCAGCATTTTAGCGCGTGAAAATGCTCGGTTCGGCTTGAGAGTTAAATCCGGATAAAGCGAGAAAAAGCCGTCGCGGAATAAAATGGCGACATCAGCGCGACGATGTTGCGGAATTTCGCCGACGTCGTCAAACGCGAGTTGGTAATTTATATCGGCTTCGGACAAAAGCGTGTTGGCGTAATTGTCGCCGTAAACAAACGCGGCTAAAATTCTGGCAAGTTCGAGCGGTTTTGCCGAATCCTTTGTGACATTCGGAAAAGTTTTGCCAAATTTAACTGCCAACTGATTGAGCCAATTCGAGAGTTCGCTGCTCGTCGGCGCGTCTTCAAACCAATCATCTGTAAGCTGACCGGTATTAAGCTGGAAACCGTTGACCGCGAAAAGCGACATTAGACGCACGAGTTCGAGGTTTTTTTCGTCGCGCATCTTCGCGGGCTGGCGAACGGTTTTTATCAAAAACGGCTCGAAATGTTTTTTGCCTTCGAGCGAACATTCGACGCCGCGCAAGTATGGTTCATTCGTATCAAAGATATTTTCGGAATTCTCCGTTCTTCCGCCGCAAGTTGAAGTGTAATAGGCGGTTATTGGTTTGCCCTGGTAAGTAGCAACCACGCCGCGTGTTTCTATAACGGCTTGCGTTCCCATTCGGCTTTCCGAAGAATGACCTTTATAAACCTGTGAACGAACGGTTGGAAGCAAATCAAAACCTTGTTTGCCGAATTGCCCGATGTTGGCGACGGCGTAAGTTCTGGCGGCGATGGCTTGCGCCTTCTGCGCTTCAATCGCGGGAAGGCTGAGTTCGTTCGGGACAACGCCCAGCAGATAATCTTCAAGGGAAACGGCATTGACCACCGTCAGACTGCCGCGCGAATTGACGAAAACTTCGATGCGTCCGCGATACGCTTTGCCGTTAAAGCGGACTGGAACAGCACGTTCGTTGATTGAACCAAAGGCGACGGATTTGAGCGACGAAAATTTTGCCGTCGAACTTGCGCCGCTGACAATTACTTCGCGCAGATTCGGATTGATTTCGCTACTCGTCGGTTGGCTGGAAATCGTCGGTTTAATCAAGCTCCGAACTTCTGTTTTGCCGCCTTGCTGAAGTTGTCTGGAAAGCGCCATCGCGTCGGTCGAAGGCTGGACGATTCGTTCGGTGATAATTTCAGTTTCAAAGCCCTTTTCACTCAATCCGGCTTTAACTTCGTTGGCTTCCTCAACGGTTTCGCGCCTTTCGCCGACTCGGACGCGCCAGGTGCTTGTCTTTGCGTCAACTTTAACCAAAGTTTTTTCATTTGTCGCCTCGCGCACATCTTTTGCCAATTCGTCGGCTTCGGCAGATGTGGCGATATTCGGAATCTCGAAATAATAAACGTCAAATTCGGGCGGACGATATGAACGCGCCGAAACGCTTATTTTATTCGTTGCTAGAAACTTTTGCGGCTCGTCGGGACTGCTTGCAACCAGCGACGAATCGGTAGTAGTGATCGAAACGGAACGCGCGTTGGTGGTCAAACCGATGCGGATAACCGGTTCAGCCGCGAGATAAAAAAATTCGTTTTCAGTTGCTGAAATCTTTGAGAAGGAAAAAACAAAAATAGCACAGACAAATAAAATATTGCGTAGATTCATAATTTTTATGATAACAAAGAAGAGGGAAGTATTCGACAAAAAGTAAGATGTCGTATAATTCGATTAAAGATGCACAAGCCGCGACAAACAACCGATTCGCTTTTGATGATTCGTCCCGCCAGCTGTGGTTTTAACGAGCAGACGGCGGGGTCAAACGCTTTTCAAAAACGGCTTGAAAAACTTTCCCAGACAGAAATTCAAGAAAAAGCGCGTGCAGAGTTTGATAATTTGGTCGAAGTTTTACGCGCTCATGAAATAAATGTTGTTGTCATTGAAGACACGCCCGAACCCGTCAAACCGGACGCCGTTTTTCCGAACAATTGGGTCAGTTTTCACGCAGACGGCAGCGTTTATCTGTATCCGATGCTATCGTCAATCCGCAGTCGGGAACGCCGCTTCGACATCGTCGAGAATCTCAAAGATCATTTTCAAATCGGAAATGTTATTGATTTAAGCGCGGACGGAAATCAAATTCTTGAAGGAACGGGAAGTATGGTTTGCGACCATACGAATAAAATTATCTACGCTTGTCTTTCGCCGCGCACCGACAAAAATCTTTTGGAAAAATTCGCTTCAATGATTGACTACAAGCCAATTTCATTCGTTTGTTTAGACGCGAGCGGCGCGGAGATTTATCATACAAACGTTGTGATGTGCGTCGGCGAAAATTTTGCGGTCATTTGTTCGAACACAATCAAAAACGCGGAAGAAAGAAAATTGGTGACAGAAAGTTTGCAAAGAACAAATCACGAAATCATCGAAATTTCTTTTGAGCAAATGAATCAATTTGCGGGCAATATGCTCGAAGTGCGAAGCAGAAAGGGAAAATCTTTTTTGCTAATGTCTGAAGCGGCGCACAAATCTTTAAATGAAAATCAGCTCGAGCAAATTCAAAAACACACGCAAATTTTATCTTCTAGTATTGAAACGATCGAAACTGTCGGCGGCGGAAGCGTTAGATGTATGCTGGCGGAGATTTTTTGCAAAAAGAAAAAAGAAAAAAGACGGGCAGATGAAAATTCTCGATTTTAGTTTGGCAAATTTCTTAACAATCTATATTTTTTTTGATTAGTTAATTATTACGAATTTACTCTATCAGATTTACCTTTAAAAATTCGCATTACAAATTAATACTCTTTAAATTAATCAAAATTGCGTAACTGTTGCGTCGCCCGCGGGCGATGGCAAGGCGTTTGCCGTCCGGCGAAAAATCGAACGAATAAATTTTTTCGGAAGTGAAACTTGTGATTTGCTGCGGTGGTTTATTGTCAAGCGGGTGGTACCACAAATTGTCAACGCCGTTTTTTCCGACCACGTAAACAACGGCTTTTCCGTCGGGCGACCAACGCAATGGTATGAACAAACGCGCTCCGGCGATTGGTTTGAGAACTTGGGCAGGCTGCATAAAGCCGTCGAGCGGGTATACTCCGATTGAAAACGGAGAATCGGATGTTTCGCGGTAGGTCGAAGCAACCAGACGGCTATCGGGTGAAACGTCGGCGCGCGCGGTCGGTTTGTTGCTCAATTGGACAGGCGCGCCGCCTTCGAGCGGAACTTTCCACACCGAAATTGGGTCGCCCGCGCTTAGGCGGTGAAAAACTACCCACCGATTATCAGATGAAATTTGCGGATTGAATTCGCCCGTGCCGTTTGTAATTTGCATCGGATTGCCGCCGTCGGTGTTTATGCGCCATAGATTTTTAACGCCCGCCCGCTTGGATTGAAAAACAATAAAGCGATTGTCAAAAGAAACATCCGGTTGAATATCGAAGGCGGCATCGTTTGTCAATTGCCGACGATTGCCGCCATCGGAGTTCATTATCCACAAATCAGAATTTCCGCCCGCATTCGAGCCGTAGACGATATGCTCATCCGCCGTCCAAGCCATGCCGTATCCGTCATTTTGCCCGAAAGAAATCTGCCGAATTTGACCTTCACCGCCAAAGCCGTTTTCCGTTTTGTCGGCAACCCAAATTTGCGCCGTGTCCTCGACGGCAATGGTGGTTAGTGTCGGCGTATTGCGGGCGAAGCTAACCCCTGTATATTCGTGCAAACCCTGGGTTAATTGCGAAATTTCTCCCCGCAAAAAAGCTATACGGTAAATTTGATGTCCGGTTTCGCCCTCGTTTGTTGCCGTCATTACCAAACCGCTTTTATCCGGCAGCCACGCTAGCTGTCGAATATCAGTCCACGCTTCGACGGTCAATTTTTTTTCCGCGCCGCTCGTCGTGTCAAACAAAACGACGTTCATTTCTCGTCTGCCCGCGTTTGTTCCTGCCGCAAAAGCGATTGTTTTTCCGTCCGGCGACCACGCCGGATAGCCGTCGTGCGAGAGAAATTGCGGACGCGAGCGCGTTACAATCGAGCGGGCATTTTTGCCGCCAGCATCGGCAACTATTAACTTTTCGTGGTCTTGTTTGACGACCAAAAAAACCATCTGCGAATCGTCGGGTGAAAACGAAACCGGACTGTCAATACCGGTTAATAAAAATTCAGGAGCGCCGCCGTCGAGCGAAACACGATAGAGTTTTCCTTCCAGACTTTCCTTTTCGTAAACGCCGTAGTAGAGCCATCTGCCATCAGGCGAGAAAGAGAAACACGCGCCCTCGAAATCATTGTCGGCGAGAGGCGGGATGAGTTCTTTTTCCGCACCAGTTGCTAGGTCGCGCAAGCGGATCGATTGCGCGCCGTTTTCTTCGAGCGAAAAAGCGATTCTTTTGCCGTCGGCGGAGATTGCCGAACAAGTCGCGCGTCCATTATTGGTCAGGCGAGTTAGTTTCAATTTCTGCGAATCATTAATTGGCGAAGGGACGACGGAATTTTGTCGCTGATGCCAGAGCAGCCCGCCAATCGCGGCAAATAGAATGAAAGGCGCGCAAAACAAAATCAACTTTAAACGATTTGTCTGAAAGAAATTTCTTCTTTCGCTTGATTTAATTCTGACCGGAACTTCCGATTCGGAAACGGGCAAATTTTTCAGAGTTTTTTTCAAATCGGCAGACATTTCCGCCGCTGTCTGATACCTATCCGCCGCATTCTTTTGCAGAGCTTTTTGCAGAATCGCTTTTAGTTCCGGCGAAAAAAGTGAATTAGCGTTGTCAAACCCGTGAGGTTCGGATTTGAGGATTTCGGCAATTACGTCACTGCGGTTATCTCCTTCAAAAGATGGTCTGCCGGCAAGCATTTCATAAAGCACGACGCCCAGACTCCAAATGTCAGTCCGGGCATCTACGCCTTGCGCGCCGCGAACTTGTTCGGGCGACATATAGCGCACGGTTCCGAGAATTATTCCGTGTTCGGTCGTCGCCTGTGTTTCGTCTAACGAACGAGTCACATTTTCAGCGAATTTTACCAATCCGAAATCGAGCACTTTTATCGTTCCGTCCGAGCGAACCATAATATTTTCAGGCTTGATGTCGCGGTGAACAACGCCGGCTTCATGCGCGGCTTCCAGAGCGGCGGCAACGGAAGCGGCAATTTCGAGTGATTCGGCAGCGGACAATTTGTCCCATTCGAGCAAGCGGGCGCGGAGCGTTTCGCCTTCGACATATTCCATTGCCAGGTAAGGCTGACCCTCAACGTCGGCAACTTCGTAAATATGCGCGACATTCGGGTGTGAAA
>JALZOH010000183.1 GCA_030857305.1 Acidobacteriota bacterium | reverse complement strand
ATTGCCGAAAACGGTAATCAAAAAATCGAAGATAAAGAACTGTCGATTGCGGAGAGAATAGCGATAGTCGAGAGTTTGGCAGGCAGTTTGAAAATGGAAAATCCGCCGATGACGAAAGAAGAAGACCGCGAAGTAATTTATCAGTATCTTTCGGAGAAATATAAATAATGCGAATTCTGGTTGATACCAATGTCAATCTGGATTTTGTGCTAGCGCGGCAACCATTTTTCGTCGAGGCGAAGGAAGTGTTTGATGCGATTGCCCAAAACAAAGTTGAGGCTTACATCGCCAGCATTACCGCAATCAACATCTACTATTTCGGCAGAAAAGAATAAGGTAGAGACTACACCCTAAAAGGAATTAGAAAAGCTGCTGCAGATTGTAAAAATTTGTCCCGTCAATTCGGCTGTGTTACAAGTCGCTATCAATTCGCCAATCACTGATTACGAAGATGCCGTGCAGCACGAATGCGCGCTGGCGGAAAATCTCGACGCAATCGTGACGCGCAATACAAAAGATTACAAAAATTCTTCAATAACCGTTTATTCGCCAACTGAATTTTTGCAAATTTTGTAGAAGAGTAAATGTTTTTTGTTTGAGAATAAAATTATGAAATTACAAAAGACCTTTTTCATTTTGCTGATTTTATTTATTTCTTTACAGATTTGCTTTGGGCAGGAAAAGCCAAAAGCTGAATTGATTGACAATTTTGGTAAAGTTTCTTGTGAAGAATATTGGGCAAGATTGGATAATTTTTTCAATTTGTTGCATAGCGAGCCTACTTTAACCGGCTACATAATTTTATATGGAGAAAAAAATTCTTCACATACAAATCTAAGATACGAAAGAATAACCGACGGAATCGTAAAATTTGGTAATCGTGCGCGCAGTCGATTAGTCATAATTCGAGGGACGGAAAAAGACAGTGTTCAAATTGAATTCTGGAAAGTTCCCGCCGGCGCGGAAAATCCTCCCTTTTTTGTCGGCGAGAAAGATTTAACTGTTAAACAAAACAAACCCTTTATTCTCAAAGGATACTCTGATGGCGATGGTATTTGTCCGATAAACACAAGCGCTAAACTTTTCGCAGATTACCTATCGGCAAGTCCAAATATGCGCGCTCACATAGTGATAACCGGAAAGCCAACCAATAATTTTGTAAATACAGAAAAAGATTTATTAAATCAATTAGTAAATGAATATAAAATTTCTTCTGATCGTCTAAAGTTTTTTTACGTCAAAGCTAAAACTTTTCCTTATGAATTTGCCAACGTAGAATATTGGCTTGTTCCGCGCAAGAAAAAATAAATGCTCTACGACCAAATTTTTATTGACGATTTGAAAAACCGCGCCGATCTTGTGCGCATTATCGAACCGTATGCGCCGCTGAAGAAAAAAGGTGCGAATTGGATGGGGTGTTGTCCGTTTCATCAGGAGAAAACACCTTCGTTTTCGGTTAATCCGTCGAAGGGTTTTTACAAGTGTTTCGGCTGTGGCAAGGGCGGTTCAGCCTACAATTTCGTGATGGAAATTGAAGGTTTGAACTTTCCCGAAGCAATAAAACGCGTTGCGGAACTTTCGGGCGTTCCTCTTCCCGAACCGATTGACGACGAAAAGTATGAGCAGAACAAGGTAAAAAAGGAAGCGCGCAAAAAGATTGCTGATGAAGTTATCGAACTCAATAATTTTGCGCTTGAGTTCTGGGAAAATCATTTGCAGGACGATAATCCGCATTCCAAAGCAGCGCGTGAATATCTGGAGAGACGTGAGATTTCGTCTGAAACGCAGAAGGCTTTTCACATCGGTTTTGCTCCCGATAGTTGGGACGCGCTGATGTCCTACCTGAAATTAAAGGGTGCGGATGAAAAGTTAATCGAGACGAGTGGTTTGGTGAGCGTTAATGAAGATAAAAAGAAGGTTTATGACCGTTTTCGCGGGCGCATAATGTTTCCTGTGTTAGATATAAAGGGAAATCCGGTGGCGTTTGGAGCGAGAATTTTGGCGCAGGGCGAGCCGAAATATCTGAATTCACCTGAAACGCCCGCGTACGTCAAGGGTGAACATCTTTACGGACTTTTCCAATCGAAAGAAGAAATTCGCCAGAAAAAATTTGCGATTCTGGTTGAAGGTTATCTGGATTTGATTGCGCTTTATCAATACGGAATAAAAAATACGGCGGCGAGTTTGGGAACGGCGTTTACGCCTGAGCAGTCAAAATTGCTCAAAAGATTTACCAAAAAACTCGTCGTCAATTATGACGGCGACAAAGCGGGCGTGAAGGCGGCGCGGAGGGCAATCGAAACGCTTCTGGTGGAAGATTTTGAAACTAAAGTTCTGATTTTACCTGATGGACAAGACCCGGATGATTTTCTTAAAGCTCACGGCGCGGAACGTTATAATCATTTAAGAGGGAATGCTTTTCCCTATCTGCAATTTGTCTTGGAAAACGTGGCGAAAGAGCGCAATCTCGCCACGCCGAAAGCAAAAGCTGAGGCGGTCGAAGATATTCTGCCGGTGTTGTCTGCCGTTCGCAATGTCGTTGAAAAACGCGAAACTTTAAAACAGGCGCTCAAATTTCTAAACATTGAAGATAAAGTTTTAGAAGGTTATCTGTGGAAAAAAATTCAAAAAAACAGTAATTATGCGGCGGGTGACGATAGCAAAAACAAAACGGAAGTAAAAGATTTTGTCATCAAAAGAAATACGATCAAGATGACGGTCGCCGAACAGCATCTTCTGGAGCTTTTGATTTATGACGAAGAATTGCGCGACCGTATTTTGCCGCAAATTGAAGAAACCGATTACGAAAATTTGGCAACCGCCGAAGTTTTCCGCGCGCTGCTTGCCTTAAAAGAAATCGGCACGGAAGTGACCGGTGAAACTTTGGGCGAGCTCGTCAGCGACGATGCGGCGGCAAGCGATTTTGTGTCGGTCTTACTGTTGAGCGAGCCGGCACGCGAAGGCGGTGAAGCGATTGACGAGGTTTTACGCGATGCGGAAGGCTGCGTTATTGCGCTGCGCTCGATGGCAATGTCGCGGCGCATTTTGGAAATCAGTCAGGAAATGGTTTTTGCCGAGCAAAGCGGCGATTTCGCATTGCGCGACAAACTGGTTGGCGAACAAATTAATTTAGCTAGGCTCAAGCATAATTTGGAAAAAAGAAATGTTGAAAATTATTGACTCAATGATGTCCTACTCGTCGGAGTCCCAAATCTTTTCCCTTCCAACAATAGGTAATTTGGAATTTATCATTTATAATGACAGATTTTACATTTGAGAATTAATTAAAACTTGCTGATTGTTTGTTGGCTATCTGGAAGCACGAAACTTTTTTCGCTTCGAGCGCGTTAAGAATTATTTAACAAACAACGATTTGCACACACTTTTAATCAAAACCTATTTAATAAATTTATGGCAGACTACGACGAAAAAGAAGATTTAATGGATCGCCTGGTGGCGCTCGGCAGACGGAAAAAGTTTTTAAGTTTTGATGAACTTAACAAGGAAATTCCGAACAAGATGATGTCGCCCGACGATATTGAAGATGTTTTAAATCGCCTCGAAGGCGCAAATATTTCGGTTGCCGATTCTGATGCTCAACTGCTCGAACAAGCCGCAACTCTTGCTCTCGATGATGACGAACCGGTTGACGAAGACGACCTCGATTTAGACCTTTCGGCGGGGACGCTCGACAAATCGAATGACCCGGTGCGCCTTTATTTGCGCGAGATGGGAATTGTTCCGCTCCTGACAAGACAAGGCGAAGTAACCATTGCTCAACGCATCGAGCGCGGACAGATGAAAACCAGAAAAGCGATTTCGCGTTCGCCGATTGCCATCGAGAGACTTCTCCAAATGGGCGACGATTTGATCAGCGGCAAAGGTTACATCCGCGAAACGGTTAGTTTTTCCGAACAAGCCGAGTTGACCGGCGAAGAAGATAAGGTTGAGGAATATTTGCGCTGGACGCTCGAAGGCATTGACAACGTTCGCAGTAATTATAAAAATGCGTTGAAAACTTTAGGTGAATTTCGTGAAGAACAAAAGAAGTCAAAAGGCAAACAATCTAAAAAATTGATCGCGCTTAAGCGGCAGGTCGCTCGTCTGCGGCTTGAAATTTCCCAAGAAATTAAAAATCTTAATCTGACCGAGCTTTCAATGCAGCGTTTGATTGGCGCGATTCGCAAAACTGCCGAAGAGATTCGCAAATCCGAACGTGAAATTAACCGTGCGGAAGAGAGATTGGAAAAGAAAGTTTCGACGGACGAGAAAAAAGAGTTAAACGCTAAAATCGCCGACGCTCGCAAAAAACTTGCCGACATCGAAGAAAAATACAATCTTTCGACCGTTGAAATCAAGCGTTCGCTCCAGACGATTCTGGTGGGGGAACAGGCGACCAATCAGGCAAAGCGTGAACTTGTCGAAGCAAACTTGCGGCTCGTCGTTTCGATTGCCAAAAAATATACGAATCGCGGTTTGCAGTTTCTTGATTTGATTCAGGAAGGCAACATCGGTTTGATGAAAGCGGTCGACAAATTCGAGTGGCGGCGCGGTTATAAGTTTTCAACTTACGCAACCTGGTGGATTCGCCAGGCAATCACGCGGGCAATCGCCGACCAAGCGCGGACCATCCGGATTCCCGTGCATATGATTGAAACGATTAATAAACTGATTCGCACTTCGCGCTCGCTCGTTCAGGAACTCGGACGCGAACCGACGTCGGAAGAAATCGCCAAGAAAATGGATATTCCGGTTTCAAAAGTGCGCAAAGTGCTGAAAATTGCGCAGGAACCGATATCACTCGAAACGCCCATCGGCGAAGAAGAAGATTCGCATCTCGGTGATTTTATTGAAGACAAATCTATTTTGAATCCGGCGGAATCCGTCACTTTTTCAAATCTGCGTGAAATTACCGACGAAGTTTTGGCAACGCTGACGCCGCGCGAAGAAAAGGTCATCAAAATGCGTTTCGGACTCGGAAACACAGGCTCGGAACACACTTTGGAAGAAGTCGGACAGCATTTCGCCGTGACGCGCGAACGGATTCGTCAAATCGAAGCCAAAGCTTTACGAAAACTGCGTCATCCATCGCGCTCGCGTCGATTGAAGGCGTTTTTGGAAGGTAAACAAAGTTAAGTATTTTTAAATTTCTGATTTTTGATTTGCGGTTTGTGATTGCTTTTCGTGGTTACAAATCGCTGATTTATTTTTGAAAAACAATGCTTATTTCGGAACAGATATTCTGGCTCGTGATACTTTCGATGATTGTCGCCTCAATTGCTTGGACAATTACGCAGGAAGAAATCTTTCGCGAATGGCGCGAATACTGCGACGACAGAAGCAAAAATTGCGAAACAACTCTCAAACAAAAATTTTATTACGTATTTACCTGCGAATATTGTTTTAGTCATTGGGTAACGATTTTGATTCTGATTCTGACGGGGTTTCAACTGTTGATTGACGATTGGCGCGGATACGTTTTGGCTTTTTTTGCTATTCCGTGGGTTGCCAGTCAATGGATGAGCATTTACCGGCGGCTTCGGGTCGGCATCAAACACGAAAATGTGCTGACGAAAGAAGTTGAGGAACGCCTGGAAAACTAACATTAATTG